>JAZOAJ010000085.1:0-4979 GCA_045595385.1 Lachnospiraceae bacterium
CCGGCAATGAGAGAAACTGCCGATTGCGCAGGGCAGCGAGGATAAACGTGGATATGACACCTACCGTACCTTCTACAAACGCCTTATCCCGCGGAGATCTTACGCGGGCAGGCACTACCGCCGTATTGTAGTGCTCTGCAAGTTCCTGATATGACCGGTTCAGTTCCACCTCTTCTTTGCCGTGCTTCATGACGCCGGTTTTCAGGTTGTCACACTGAATCATCTTTGTGACACCGCCAAAATACTTGTAGGCATTGACGTGAGCCGTGGTCCAGGCCTCCTGATTCATGGAGAAGAAGCCTTCCACATAGCTGTATCCGCTGTATGGCAGCGTGGCGACAAAGACATAAGCCTTGATGAATTCTCCGGTATCGGTGTCTATGATCCCGGTCGTGTCGCCGGCCCAGTCTACCTGCATGATCTCTCCCGGCTTGTGATTCAAATGCATGGTTGCATTCTTCCTGGCGCAGAAGTCATTGTAGTATTTGTTGAACTGGGTTGATTGATACGGCAACTCTCCGGCAAGCCGGCATTCATCCACATATTCTCGCCAGAGAAGATCCAGCGTTACACCGTCACGCTGAAGCTCCTTGTACACGTGCTCATAATCCGGCATCTTGTACTTCACTTTTCCGGATGTGGCAGGAAACAGAGCCTCATACAGATCCTTATCCGACATTTCTCCCGGCAAAGGATATGGAAGGTTGTGTTCCTCTGCTAAACGGATGACTGTCCTGACAGTCGTGCGAGAGCATTGGAGCGAATGAGAAATCTCAGTTTTGTTAAATCCCAGGGAATTCATCCTCAGGATCTCGCGGTAGTTGGTCATGACCATGACCCTCCTTATATTGATGTCACGCTAATTGCGTGCACCAACATATTAACTTTTTTGGAGGGGTGGTCAACGGCGGCGGAACAAGTGGTCAATTGCTGCGGCGGCAGTGGTCAATCTGCGCGGTGCAGGTGGTCATTCTCATGCGGAATATTCACCAATGCCAATGAGGAGGTCAACAAAATGTCAATTGTTCGGTATGTGAACAAGAAAACCGGGAGAGTTGCGCTGTATGAATCAACTTCCCATTATGATCCGGAAACGAAATCATCCCGCCCAATACGAAAGTACCTAGGCACGGAAGATCCAAAAACCGGTGAACTTATTCCATCAAGTGGAGCGCGTGGCAGAAAGCCGGCAGTTGAAGCAAAACCTGTAAAGAAGGAGGAATCTGAATACAGATCTCTCATCGAATCTCTTCTGAAAGAGTATGCAGAAAAAGACGCTCGGATCAAAACGCTCGAACAGCAAAATACAATTCTTCGATCCAATTTGGACCGTATACGGAGTATGATTGAGAATATACTGAAGGAGTAGTCAAAATGGTAGATGTACCGGCGGAAGTGCGAAATGATCTGCTTGAAAACTTTACAGCTCTCCAATACAAGATCAAAGTACTGCAGGGTAAAATCGAAGAATTTCAGAATGGTAAGCGATACTTGAAGCTTCAAGAAGATCACAGGCGCGTTGCAGCCGGCTACATCAAAGAAATCAAGAAGCTGAAGCAGGAACTGGAGGAAGCTCACGCTGAAACAAAGAGAGTGCTGGATATATGGTCAAACCAGTGCTCTGTCGATTGGGATGACTACAGGAAAAAGCTGGTAAAAAAGGATGCGGAGATCCGAAAACTCAAAGACAAATACTGGAACCGGGTAAGGACATCGGATGAAAAAATCGATTCCATTACCAAATTATATGAAGAGAGGATTGCAGAGAAGGATGCTGTTATTGAGGCATTGAAAGCAGAACTGGCTCATAAGGAGGCGCTTCTCAACAGGGACAGCACAAACACCTCTCTGCCTACAGGGCAGACGCCGCCGGGGAAGGAAAAACGTGTTCCAAACGCCAGGCAAAGTTCCGGCAAACCAAAAGGCGGACAACCTGGTCATGATAAACATACTTTGGAAAAGCCGCCCATGGAGGAAGTAAACGATACAACAGATCATGAGCTGGATGGCAATGAGGCCTGCCCGACTTGTGGCTCCGAGAATTTCACTTATACGGGTAAGTATGAAGAAAAATATGAGTATGATATTGTTGTAAAGGTCATAAAACGGCTGCATAAGTACTGGCTGTACAGCTGCGACGATTGCGGAGAAATCATTCGTGCCGTGATAGCACCTGATCTCAGAGCAGAGTGCCAATACGGAGCAGGAGTTCAGGCGCTTTCTCTCTCCCTGATGAACACTGCGAATGCGGCCATAAATAAAGTTCCGATGCTTATTTCCGGGCTAACCGAGGGAGAAATTCCCCCGAGTGAGGGCTATATGGCGAAACTGCAAAAGAGGGCTGCTGAGAACCTGATGCAATTCCGGAAGGATCTTCGTAAACTGCTGATTACGCGGGCTCTGCTCTATTGGGATGACACGGTCGTACGGGCGAACAAAAAGCGAATATGTCTGAGATTCTATGGAGACGAAACCATTGCCTACTATGTTGCCCATGAGAAGAAAGACATGGAAGGAATTCTTGAGGACAATATCTTGCAGGTGCTCGCAAAGGAGACGAAGGTGATGCATGATCATAATACAGTCAATTACAACCCTCTGTTTGCCTTCATCAATTTAGAGTGCAATGCCCATTTGCAGCGGGATCTACAGAAAAGCGCAGATGAGACCGGCCATCTGGTATTGATTGAGATAAAGGACCTGATCTCGCAGACGATGAAGGACAGGAACGATCTGAAATGTGCCGATATTGATGCTTTTGATGATGCGTATGTCAAGACTTTCGACAGCACGCTGACGAAGCTTCTCTCTCAAGCTGAAAAGCTGGCGACAGAAAACACCTCTATATACTCAGGTCCTGATGAGAGAGCCCTGGTAGCTCGCATCATAAAGTACAGGGAAAACTTCTTTGCCTGGGTTAAGGATTTCTCTCTGCCTACGACAAATAACCTCAGTGAGAGGTCGCATCGGGGAGCAAAAACAAAGATGAAGGTTTCTGGTCAGTTTGCTTCTGTAGAAACGGCAGACTACTACGCGGCAATCCGTTCCTATACTGAAACCTGCAGAAGGAATAAAATCAACGAAATGGATGCCCTGATGCGTTTGTGCAGCGGAAACCCGTACACTGTTGCGGAACTCTTCTCCTGATCTGTCCTCAGACTTGCTAACTGAATATCCACTCAAGCACGATTTGCCGGTGAAATCCCGGCCTACTCGTGCTGCTTTTTTCCTTCTGAGACTGTGAATAGTAACAAAAAACCTCTTTCGTGTTTCAATTTTTCAATTTTCATCTTGTCAGTTTCGTTAGCTTGGTGTATCATAGGGGCAGAATTCTTTTTGGTTTGATTGTAGTGACATTCAGATTAATCCGAGATAGGAAACACTGAACAAATTGGGAGTTAACCCGCTTTTTGACATTACTTGATGAATTGGAAAAACGTTGGTTATTCAACAGCCGTATTCTGTCATTTTTCCAGGAAGGGGGAGAACAATTTGAAAAAAGAAATAGTATCTGTTCTGCTGACTGTGTTTTTTTTTGCTCTATCTTCTTTTCCTGTGGCAAATGCAGAAAGCAAGCGCGATGCAGAAAAAGCTGTTTTTGTCCTTCCTTCTTCTCTCGAAAAAATCGAAGATGAAGCTTTTAAGGGCACAGCTGCCAGAACAGTGCTTTTTCAGGAGAGTTTAATTTATATTGGTAATTCTGCTTTTGAAAATTCCCGCTTTTTAACAGATATTTATATCCCTGCAACGACAGAATATATTGGAGAGCATGCTTTTCCTTCAAATGAGCGGTTAACAGTCCATGGTGTGATTGGAAGTTTAGCAGAAAGATGGGCTAAAGAACACTATGTTCCTTTTGTGCCTTCCAATGTCTGGAATCTGATTGGCGACAGCAGGGACGCAGATGATACGGGCAGAATTCCTACAGATCGTTATCATCAGGCAATGAATTCCGAAAAGATTAACAATCTTCACGGAAGAACCGAAGATGAAGGAAAGAGTATGCGGCCGCAGGAACGGCCGGAACTGAACCCGATTGATTACAGATTTCCGTGAACAGATTTAAAGAGCAGAAATATAACATGACGCGCAGAATTCTGGCTGCTCACCGGGAAAACTGACAAACTGCGCGAACATTGATTGGAGATTAAAATGAAGAAAAAACGCATTTTAAGTTTAATTCTGTCTCTTATGATGCTGTTTGCTCTCGTTCTCCCAATTGGATCGTTTGCTGATGAATTCGATGCTCAGGCAGAGTATACGGATGATCAGCAAGTGGAAGAAACGGGTACCTATGAAGAGAACGATTATACCGACGAGACTGCCGGCATCGACGAGTCTGATGGCATCGACGAGTCTGATGGCACCGATGAGTCTGATGGCACCGATGAGGTTGACGGCTACGACGAATCCAACAGTGTTGATACTGGTACCTATGACGAAGCAGGCAATGGGGACGCAGGAACTGACAATGACGCGAACAACGGGGACGATGCGGACAACGGCGACGAGATTGATTCTTATAACAATAGTAATGCCATTGAAGATGCCAGCCATGAGGATGATACCGATTTTGTCGAAGTCGAAGAGGTAGTTACTTTTGAAGAAGGTTATGTTAAGGTAGCAAAGGATACCACAGTATATGCATCAGAATCGGAAGAGGAAGAGCTTGGCTCTTTCACTGAGGAAGCAGTAGTATATGCTGTTGTTTCCACTGATGGTGAGGTCACAGAAGACGATTGGCTGAAAATCATCTTTGATGCTACAGAGGCGAAAGAAGCAAATGATGATTTGCTGAGCGGTTATGTACGCTTTGGCGACGTGGAAGTTCTTTCGCAGGATGATATTGATCTGCTTTTGATCGAAATGCAGTATGACATTACTGTACGAGATCATGAGGGGATTCTTTTACCAGTGACGCCTTTTGCTGCGAAAGAGGAAGAGGCTGTTGCGGCGGGTATTGAAGAATGTTTTGACGA
>JAZOAJ010000086.1:0-5923 GCA_045595385.1 Lachnospiraceae bacterium
CTCTACTTCAAAGACCGCTTTTCCGGGTTCTCCGGAAACCATGTGCATTCCGTTTTCCACATTGAAAGTATCGTTTTCATCATAATATTTCTTGAGCATGGATATACTTTAGTTCCTTTCGGGTCGTTTTATTTAAGCCGCATTTTTGGCGGCAGAACGTGCGTTGATAATGTTGTATATGAGAATGGTAGCCAGCACTATCACTGCTCCGACAAGAGACAGGGGAGTAAGCATTTCTTTCCAGAATATCATTACCAGCAGAGGATTCAGTATCGGCTCCAGGCCGTTGATGATCGACGCGGTGACCGGGGGAATGAGTTTTGTCCCGAGGTTAAAGAAAATGTATGCCAGCCCTACCTGAAAAAGGCCGAGCGCGAGCACTGCAAGGATCGGAACAGCAGAAAAATCTGTCTCGCTCGCTAAAAAGGGCGTGAAGATCAGTCCTGTGCCGAGCTGTCCCAGAAAGAGTGATGATAGAGCGTCCGCCTTAGGCAGGGAGTTCAGCATGAACAATCCCGCGTAGAAGATGCCGGATACGAGAGCCAGAACATTTCCCAGCGTATTTCCTGCGCCTATGCTGTCCAGGAAGAAGAAAATGATCCCGATAAAGACAAATATGATCGCAATTACGTCCCGGCGCACCGGTTTTTTCCGAAGAAAAACAAAAGACATCAGAATGATCCAGATCGGGGCGGAATACTGCAGGATGATCGTGTTGCCGGCAGTTGTCAGCTTGTTTGCCATGATATAGAGTGTCGTGACTCCGCACATGCAGACAGCTCCAAACAGAGTCATCAGATTGAAGCGGAGTTTATGGCGTATGGCCAGCAGATATACTCCGATCACCATGGAAGCCAGCAGATTTCTGGTGCCGTTGATGGCAAGCGCCGACCAGGGTACCAGTTTGCACAGGATCCCTCCGGTTGAAAACAATATGGATGCGCACAGCATCATTAGTGTTCCGAAATAAGGCGGTTTTGATTTCATGGTGATAAAAAGTATATCACAGAATATGGAAATGGAAAATTTTCTGATATAATCAACATCGAAAAAATATTTTAGAGGTCATAGAAGTGAAATACTATCTGGAAAATAATGAAGATGTACTCAGGGAGTTAGGTACTTCAAGGCAGGGATTAAATTCAGCCGAAGCGGAAGCCAGACTGCAGAAAAATGGTAAGAACAAGCTGAAGGAAGAGGAAAAGCGCCCCGGATGGCGCAAGTTCCTGGATTCCCTGACAGATCCCATGATACTGATACTTCTGGGTGCCGCTCTGGTGCAGGTCATCGTAACCATTCTGGAAAACAGCGACCACATCACGGTTGGCGCGTTTACGGATGTGTTTGTCATATTTGCCGTGGTCATCATCAATTCTGTCATGAGCCTTGTCCAGGAGAACAAGGCAGAGGCAGCAGTTGCCGCATTGATGGAGATGACAGCTGAAACCTCCAAGGTGTTCCGCGACGGAAAGCAGATCTCGGTTAAAAGCGAAGATCTGGTCGTAGGAGACATCGTAAGCTTTGAAGCCGGCGATACAGTGCCGGCCGACTGCCGTATCCTTGAATCATACAGCATGAAAGCGGAGGAAGCGGCGCTCACCGGTGAGTCGCTGGCAGCGGATAAGATAGTGGACATGCTCATGTGCGCCCAGGGAAAAGATGATGTGCCCCTGGGTGACAGGTCCAACATGCTCTACAACGGTTCAACAGTTGTCTACGGAAGAGGCATTGGCGTTGTCACAGCCACAGGCATGGATACTGAAATGGGCAAGATAGCAGGCGCCCTCAGCATGGCGGCAAAGGAACAGACACCGCTTCAGAAGCGGATGACCGAATTATCGGCATTCCTTACAAAGCTGGTGATCGGCATCTGTATAGTTGTTTTCGCCGTTGGCATTGTCCAGTCCGTTATCCTTTCAGGCGTTCCGTTCTCCTGGAGCCTTTTGGGAAACAACGCGGTCAACAGTCTTGTGGCAGCAATAGCGCTGGCAGTTGCAGCAATTCCGGAAGGAATGCCTGCAGTTGTCACCATTGTGCTGTCAATTGGCGTGACTGACATGGCTAAGCATCAGGCCCTTATCAGGAAGTTAACTGCGGTTGAAACACTGGGGTGTACCCAGATCATCTGCTCTGACAAGACAGGAACCCTTACCCAGAATAAAATGACGGTCGTCGAAGAGTATACAGACAACTCTGTACTGATGGCCACAGCGATGGCGCTCTGCTCAGATGCGGAGATACACCCGGGAGAGGAGACGTCTACCGGCGAGCCTACAGAGGCAGCGCTTGTCAATTACGCATTTAAGATAGGACTGCCCCGCTACGAGCTCACAGAGGAGCAGCCGCGTGTAGCCGAGATACCGTTTGATTCTGAACGCAAGATGATGACGACGATCCATAAAACAGAACATGGCTACATCCAGTATACAAAGGGTGCCTGCGACATGGTCCTTAAAGCCTGTACCGGTTTCCTTAAGGACGGTCAGATCATCCCGATGAGCGATGAGGTGATGGATGAGATCATTAAGGTCAATAAATCCTACGCAGACCAAGCGCTCAGAGTACTGGCAGCAGCTTACAAGCGTTATGATGAAATGCCCAGGGCAACCTCCACAGAGATGCTGGAGCAGTCTCTTGTGCTGATCGGACTTTACGGGATGATAGATCCATGCCGTCCGGAAGTATATGACGCGATCAAAAAGTGCCGCATGGCCGGCATCCGCCCTATCATGATAACAGGAGACCACAAGGATACTGCTGTGGCGATAGGCAAGGATCTGGGTATCATAAAAGACGCGCAGGAAGCAGCTCTCGGAGCGGACCTGGATAAATACACTGATGAAGAACTGGTCGAGGAAGTAACAAAGTACTCTGTTTACGCGCGTGTCCAGCCTGAACATAAAACGCGTATCGTAAATGCCTGGCAGGCCCGCGGCATGGTCACAGCCATGACCGGTGACGGTGTAAATGACGCACCGTCGATCAAGGCTGCTGATATCGGCATAGGCATGGGCATAACCGGTACGCCGGTAACGAAGAGCGCAGCCGACATGGTCCTGGCAGATGACAATTTCGCAACGATCATCCGTGCAGTAGAGGCCGGCCGCAAGATCTATGACAACATATGCAAGGTGCTTCAGTTCCAGCTTTCCACCAATCTGGCAGAGGTGCTGATCATATTCTTTGCATCAATACTTAACTTTACAATTCTGACTCCGGTCCATCTGCTGTGGATCAACATGGTCACTGATACTCTGCCCGGACTGGCTTTGGGAATGGAACGCGCAGAGGGAGACCTGATGAAGCGTAAACCGCGCGCAAAGCAGGAGAGCATATTTGCCCACGGCGCGGGCGTCAGCATGGTATGGCAGGGTGTATACCTTGCAGCCGTAGAGATAGCTGCTTATTACATAGGCTTTTATTTGGAAAAAGGTTCCTTCGACGGGATCGCCAATGGCACATGGTGCGGAACCGCGATCACCATGGCATTTGTAACCGTCAGCTTTGCAGAGATCTTTTGCGCGGTCAACATGCGTTCGCGTAACGGTTCGATCTTCAGCAGGGAAATGTTCCTGAACATCAACTGGTGGATGGTCGGCGCGTTTGTCATTACCGCGCTCCTGACACTGGCAGCAGTTTATATCCCTGGATTCAAAGGACTTTTTGGTATCCGCGGAACCATGAACGGATGGGAACTCCTGATCTCCATCGGACTTGCCCTTTCTACTCTACCCATATTTGAGATTGGAAAAGCCATTCAGAGAGCAGCAAGAAAAAATAAATAACCATACAAAGATCCTGATCTGGCCCGATAAAATAAAATCCCTCCGCATGGCTTCATGCGGAGGGATCTTTTTTGCGGTCTGATCTGTCAGCCTTCAAGACCTGTTACGTTGATGTTCTTTGTGACTTTGGCATCGAAAGTCTCAGCCTTCATGATCTCGCGGATGTCCACTCCTGTGACCTCTTTCACAGACTCGATGGTCTTGGCAAGTACTGACGGTACATAGCCTCCCATATTGTCTACGCCTGAGCCGCCTGAGCCTCCGCCGTCGATGATAGTTACCTTGTCGATGTTCTCTAAAGGTTTTGCGACTGCGCCGGCCATATCCGGAAGAGCTTTAACTATCATCTCTATGATGGCTGCTTGACCGTACTTCTTCATGGCCTCTGCCTTTTTCTCCATCGCTTCGGCTTCCGCGATACCTTTGGCCTGGATAGCCTTCGCCTCAGCCTCACCGACTGCAGCTATACCTGCTGCCTGCTGCTCTTTTTCGTACTTTAGGGCATCTGCCTTGATCTTGAGGGCTTCAGCTGCCTGCTGCTCCTCATATTTCCTGGCTTCTGCCTCCTTCTGCCTCCTGAAGAGATCAGCTTCTGACTGCTGCTGGATCTTGTATCTGTCAGCCTCAGCCTGCTTCCTGATGGAAGCTGAGAGCTCCTGCTCCTTAACGTCAGCCTCGCGCTGTTTCAGTTCGACTTCACGCTCCTGCCTTGCAATGTCTGCATTAGCATTTGCGATCTCAATGAATCGTCTCTGCTCCTGCTCCTGGATTCCGTATGCCGCGTCAGCTTCCGCCTGCTTGATATCGGCTTCCTTCTTCAGAGCTGCCTTTTTGATGGCGAGTTCGTTCTGCCTCTCGGCGATCTCTGTATCAGCTGCGACCTGAGCATCGTTGGCGGCCTTTGCCGCTTCGGCCTTGGCTACCGCAACGTCCCTGTCTGCCTGAGCCTTTGCGATCGAAGCATCCTTCTGGATCTGGCTCATGTTGTCCTGACCGAGGGCGTTGATGAGATTGTTCTCATCTTCAATCTTCTGGATGTTGCAGGACTCGATCCAGATGCCCAGGGCGTTCATGTCTTTCTGAGCCTTGGCCTGTACTTCATCACCGAAAGTCTTACGGTCATTGCACAGGTTCTTCAGAGTCTGTGTGCCTATGATCTCACGCATGTTACCCTGCAGTGAGTCGGTCAGTGCTGACCGGATCTGTTCTTCCTTCATGTTCAGGAAGTTCTTCATGGCCGCCATGGCCATTTCTTCGGTCACACCTTTCTCCGGGCTGATATCCTTGTATGTCAGGACCCTGATCTTTGCGACTGCGTCGATATCGACACCGATGAAATCTTTTGTGGGGATATAACCGTTAGTCTTGATATCGATACTGATCTGTTTAAGGATCAATTCGTCCTTTCTCTCAAAGAACGGTATCTTGACTCCCGCCCGGCCGATCAGAACCCTTGGCTTCTTCTTGATGCCTGAAATGATATAAGCCTTGTCTGTAGGGGCTTTCACGTAGCCACTCAGCAGCAGAATGACTATCACGATAACTGCGACCACGATTGCAATGGCTGCTCCAATCGGTAATCCTAAGATCTTCATTAGTTTTCTCCTTTCGTTTGATCCGGGTTACATTTGTTATTGATCAAGATTATAGATAAAACCGCATAAGGAAAAAATGATCACCGCAGCAGGATAAACCTTTCTATTTTGCCTTTTAGGGGAAATAACCCCGGGATCCATGTCGTTGATGTATTTTTTGAACTTCCCAAAATGACATGTTGAGCGGTTATGTGTAGTAAGAAGCATTAGATTTGGGAAGGTCCGCTATGCGACAGGCCTATAAAAAAGGAGAATGTTGGATTCCCAACATTCTCCTGATCAAAGTGTGTGCATTAGTCTTCTATTCTTCTTTTGACCCTTCCTTCGGGGCTTCCTGCGCATTGCCGCCACCTATCATACCGCTGAACATACTCATCATTGCAGCCAACGGTACTGATAGATGCGATCCCGTTTGTTAAGGAATATGCGGAAACTCTTAAAGGAGATGAAAAAACCGGTGCGGAAATAGTTCTTTCCGCATTGGAAAAACCCTGTATGCAGGTAGCATTAAATGCAGGGTTAAATGCTGATGGAATAGTTTTT
>JAZOAJ010000087.1:0-2731 GCA_045595385.1 Lachnospiraceae bacterium
GCCCACTGATTAACAATGAATGAAAAAGCATTAAAAACTCTGGAATACGATAAGATCATCGGTCAGCTGTCCCGCTACGCTTCCTCTGATGCAGGCAAGCGTGTCTGCGAGAAGCTGCTTCCCATGACTGATCCGGATGACATAAAAACGGCTCAGACTCAGACGTCTGATGCCGTTTTAAGACTGCGCAGGAAACCGGGGCCGTCATACAACGGCCTTAAGAACATAATCCCTTCTCTAAAAAGACTTGATATCGGCGGCGTCCTCTCATGCCAGGATCTGCTGGAGATATCCGCGGTGCTGGACGTCGCCGCATCCGCGAAAAACTTCCTGCGTCCGGAAAATGACGAAGAACTGCCGGATTCATTAAGTGAATACCATGCCGGGCTTGAGCCCTGTCATGCCCTTAACGCCGAGATCAAAAGATGTATTCTCGGATACGACGAGGTGGCTGATGATGCGAGCCCGACGCTTAAGGACATAAGGCGCAAAATGGTCAGCACTAACAGCCGCATCCAGCATACGCTGAACAGCCTTGTCACGAGCAACGCGATGAAGACATATCTTCAGGACGCTGTTGTGACTACCCGTGGCGGAAGGTACTGCATACCTGTCAAGCTTGAACACAAGAATCATGTCCCGGGAATGGTACATGACCAGTCCTCTTCCGGCTCAACAGTTTTCATCGAGCCCATGAGTGTTGTGAAGCTCAATAATGAGCTCAAGGAACTTGAGCTTCAGGAAGAAGCGGAGATCCAGATCATCCTGTCAAAGCTTTCTTTCTCAGCTTCACTCGACTCAAAACATCTTGAAAAAGACTACAAACTGCTCGTTGATCTGGATTTTATACTGGCAAAGGCAAGATACAGCGAATCATTAAAGGCCAACGCCCCCCGCTTTAATTCAGACGGGGTGATAGATCTCAGACAGGCACGCCACCCGCTCATAGACGCATCCAAGGTCGTTCCGATAAGCCTTGAGCTTGGCCGGGATTTCACAATGCTTGTCGTCACCGGCCCCAATACAGGCGGTAAGACAGTTTCATTAAAGACCGTTGGCCTCCTTACCCTCATGGGACAGGCAGGCCTTCACATACCTGCTCTGGACGGGTCAAGCCTTGCCATATTTAATGAAGTGTACGCTGACATCGGAGATGAACAGAGCATCGAACAGAATCTTTCGACTTTTTCATCGCACATGACCAATCTTGTGAGGATCCTGGACAAAGCCGACTCTGAATCTCTCGTCCTGCTGGATGAGCTCTGCTCAGGAACAGACCCGACAGAAGGTGCGGCTCTCGCCCAGGAGATACTCGTAAGGCTTCACAATTTCGGCACCAGATGCATGGCAACAACGCACTATGCCGAACTTAAAGTCTTTGCAATCCAGACGCCCGGCGTGCAGAACGCATGCTGCGAATTTGATGTTGAGACCCTCCGTCCCACATATAAGCTGCTCATCGGACTTCCCGGCAAGAGCAACGCCTTTGCGATATCAGGGAAACTCGGGCTTGATGAACGGATAATCGAAGGGGCTAAGGCAAGGATCGATACCGGAAATACGGCATTTGAAGATCTTCTCGCGGACATTGAAACTGACAGGAAATCCGCCGAACTGGACAGAGAGGAAGCCGCGCGGCTGAAAGCTGAGGCAGAAGGACTCAGGAAGAAATTTGAAAAGGACCTTTCATCCCTTGACTCCGTAAGGGATTCCATATTGAGCGATGCAAGGTCTGAAGCATATGACATACTTCAGCAGGCAAAAACGCAGGCTGACACGATCATAAAAGACATACGCAGGAATTCAAAGAACGCGGATCTTTCAGGGCTTGAAAGAGTAAGGACTGAAGCCGGCAAGAAAGCAAAAGCCGCGCTTGACAGCATGGGCTCCTTAAAGAAAGACTCTTCCCATTCATCCTCCCTTAAGTTAAACGCTGATGACATCGAAGAGGGCATGACTGTCCGCATCCGCTCCATGAACATGATCGGGACTGTTGTCTCTCTTCCGGATTCCAAAAAACAGGTCGGCGTGCAGATGGGAAGCATGAACATGAAGGTAGCCGTCTCCGACCTGATGCGTCTCACTGAAGAAGAGCTTGCGCTCCAGGAATCAGCCGGCGGCAAGGGCAGGCTTCAGAAGACCGGAATGGGACACCTTAAATATACAAAATCCCTCGGTGTCGGCACCGAGCTTAAGCTCATCGGGATGAATACCGATGACGCAATGCTTGAACTTGATAAGTATCTGGATGACGCCTGCATGGCCCACATTCCAAGTGCGCGCATAGTCCACGGCAAGGGCGCGGGCATATTAAGGCAGGCTGTTCAGAATAAGTTAAAGAAAGATAAACGGGTACGGTCCTTCCGGCAGGCCGAATATGGCGAAGGTGATGCCGGAGTAACAATAGTGGAATTCAGATGATCTTACCACTGATGCTCATGCAGCTGGCCTTTGAGTTCCAGCCGGAGATAGTCATTCTGCCGCAGCGCTTCATATAGGACGACCGCCGCGGAATTTGAAAGATTAAGGCTTCTCTGTCCCTGTGCCATCGGGATGCGCACGCACCCCGGCTCATCTTCCATCAGTATCTCTTCAGGTATCCCGGCGCTTTCCTTTCCGAACATTATATAGTCACCATCTTTATAGGACACATCTGAATGTGTCCTTTTTGCTTTTGTTGTTGCCATCCAGAGTCTGGCAGTCCCCTCTCCGAAAGGAGCAGCAAGCTGAT
>JAZOAJ010000088.1:0-2779 GCA_045595385.1 Lachnospiraceae bacterium
ATTGTCTGTATACGCATAGATTTTCTGGGTCACTGTTTCCGGATATGCGTTTGTCACCATCCTGAGATGGGATCCTATCGTCTGCAGCAGTTCCAGAGGAAGGTCTGCGGAACCGTTAGGGATCGTAGTCTCTTCCGAAGAGGTTTCAGGAGTCGTCGTCTCCGCTGTAGTTGTCTCCTGTGTTGTAGTCTCCTCTGTTGTCGTCTCAGGTGCAGCCGTAGTTGCCGGCCCAGTGGTCTCCGGTAAAATGATCTCGTAAGGTGTTTCCGTCTCGGCTGAAACTGTCTGCGGGGTTTCCGGAGCTCCGGATGTCAGGACCGAAAAGGCCGCAAATACTATGCCGCCTGCCAGCAGCACTGAACCTATGGCGGTGATCACCGGAAGGGCTGATCTTCTGCCATGTCTGTCCCTGGTCTCACCGGGGAATCTGATAAGATCTATGATACATGAAGGGATCGCACAGATGAGGGCAATAACGCTCCAGGCTGTCATCGACATGCCCAGATCAAGTCCGCCTCCGAACAGTCCCTGCCCGTTGGCTTTGATATACGCATTCATCCTTGTGTTGATCAGGAGGAAGCTCACAAACAGAAGTATCTGGAGGAAGAAGAAACCGAAATCCAGATTTCTTGCTTTCCTCAGAGGTCTTATTGCCCTGAATATAACGGCTACCACGGCGGCCGCAAGGGAAAGGATGAAAATAAGGGCGAGCACCCTGAAAACGTTTGCCACCAGATTGATGGACTCACCGCTGCTTGAAACCGAAAGGAATCTTGCGATCTCAGATATGGATCCGGCAATCCTGGAAAGTTCGCTGGGAGCTATCCCGCCGTCTCCCATTGCGTTTACCACACCGTTATCAGTATAACCTGCGCATGTTGAGATGATGGCTCCTACATCTGCCGAAGACGCGCCCTTGAAAACCGTCCAGTTAAGAAACAGCATGGCTGCTGATATTATCGGCAGGATCACAAGGATCAGTGTCTTGAAGAACCTTCCCGCGCTGAAGCCCTCTCTTACAGGCTCGTCATATTCCGGTTCATCATGTTCCGGCTCTTCCTCTTCAAAATCTTCCTCTTCCAGCTCTACCTCTTCGATCTCTTCCTGATCTGCCGCTTCTTCCGGCGGCTCAGGTTTTACCGGTGCGGGTTCTTCAGCCGGTTCAGGCTTTATAGGCTCAGGTTCATCTGTATACCTGGTCCCGCAATTAACGCAGAAAACATCGTTATCGTTCAGCTGTGCTCCGCAGTGGCTGCAGTATTTCATCAGTAGTCCCCCTTCATTAAAGGAATCATTTTGTTTATTGTATCATTAATCGGGGATTATGCGAAATAAAAAAAAGGAGCTGAAGCAATAAAGCTTTCAGCTCCCTTTTGATGATCTTTGATCATTCAACGGATGCGAAGTAATAATATACGGGCTGTCCGCCGTAGACCAGTTCGACTTCCGCGTCGCTGTTCCTCTCTTCGACAGCGTCGGCGACCTTCTGTGCATCCTCTTCAGCGACATCTGCACCGTAGTAGATAGTGATCATAGCGGTATCTTCATCCGCAAGATCGCAGATGGCTTCGATCGCGGTCTCTTCAAGACCGGGGCCTACGGCAAGTATGCGGCTCTCGCCTATGCCCATGTAATCGCCTGTACGTATCGTCTTTCCGTACAGCTCGGTATCACGTACGGCATATGTGATTTCGGCACTCTTCACTGTTCCCAGCGCTTCGGTCATGATCTCAGTGTTTTCCTCAACGGATGCTTTCTCATCATAGCTGATGAGTGCGGTAATTCCCTGAAGGACTGTCTTCGAAGGGATGATGACAGCTTTCCTGTCATCGCACAGCTCAGCTGCCTGATTTGCGGTCATGACTATGTTGCTGTTGTTCGGGAATACAAACACCGTGTCGGCATTTACGCTGCCGATGGCAGCAAGAATGTCCTCGGTACTGGGGTTCATCGTCTGTCCGCCCTCAACAACCTTGTCCACGTTCAGTTCTTTGTATATGTCAACAAGTCCGTCGCCTGCAACAACTGCAACAAAGCCGACAGCTTTCTTTGGCCCGGCAGCCTGTTTTGCTTTCTTTTCTGCCTCTTCAGCATCGGCACGGGCTCTGTCAGCCTCATGGATGACTTTTTCGTTATGCTCCTCGCGCATGTTGTCAACCTTCATGCTGGTGAGCTGGCCGTATGTAAGACCTTTCTCGAAAGCCTGGCCCGGATGATTTGTATGAACATGGACTTTGACGACCCCGTCCATCGCAACGACAACCAGTGAATCACCTATGGATTCCAGGAATGCCTTCAGCTCGTCCTCATCATCTTCAGAGAACTCCTTATCGGCCATGATTATGAATTCTGTGCAGTATCCGAACTTGATGTCGGAAGTTTCAAGATTAGACGAGTCCACCCTTCTCGGAGCTGAAGGAACTGCAGCCGGTGCGCTGCTTTCGTCAAATGTTGCCTCTTTTCCGAGATATCCGTCAATTATGCCCTTGAAGAATTCAACAAGTCCCTGGCCGCCGGAATCGACTACTCCTGCCTCTTTCAGGACAGGGAGCATGTCCGGTGTCTTTTCCAGAGTCTCTTCAGCAAATGCAAGGATGCCCCTGAAGAACTCTTCCATTGATATGTCTTCTTTGGAAAGCTCATTTGCCTTCACTGCAGCGGCTTTCGCCACTGTGAGGATGGTGCCTTCCTTAGGTTTCATGACAGCCTTATAAGCCTGTGCCACAGCATGTGACATTGCGTCGGCTATCTGTGCTTTATCCAGTGTTTTCTCACTGCC
>JAZOAJ010000089.1:0-5891 GCA_045595385.1 Lachnospiraceae bacterium
TTTATAACGCCGATCATCAATACAAAAGAAAGACAGGTGGAAAGCATGAACAGAAGAACAAAGAGTGCGCTGCTTGACATAGCAGCTGAACTGATAGTAAGCCCCATCGCTCTGTATGCCAAGGCAAAAGAACTCAAGAAACAGTTTAATGAATCCGAGACCGGACAGAAGACCCATAAGGTGATCAGACAGGCCGGCGAAGATATCAGCAGCGCAGCAAAGGGATTTGCCGCAAGTGAGACCGGTCAGCTGATAAAGGATACTGCCATCAAGGCAGGCGACAGCATCAAGGAGACTGCCCAGAAGGTCGCAGAAAGCGATGCAGTCCAGAAGGTAAAAGAGACTGTTCAGAAGGTTGCTGAAAGCGACGCTTACCAGCAGGTCAAGGAAACCGTCACCGATACTTATAAGAAAGTGGCCGAGAGCGATACTGTCCAGCAGGTTAAGGACACTGTTACCGATACTTACAAAAAGGTCGCTGACAGCAAGTTCGTTCAGGACGCAAAGGACAAGATAGCGGAAGTTTCCGAATTCCTGAAAGGTGAAGCGGAAGAAGCAGGAGAATCTGTTGAAGATGCTCTGCAGGCTGCCGCGGAAGGCGCTGAAAATGCTGCAGAGGCCGTATCTGAAGCTGTACAGGAACCGGTTGCCGATATCATAAATGATGTGGATTTCTCCCAGATCGTAACAGAAGAGGATAAGATGGCCGCCGAGGAGGAAAATCCACAGCCCATCGATGAAGAGGAGTCAGCCAGGGAATTTGAAGCCGTTGCGGACAAGCTTGAATCGGAGATAACAGACCAGTTCTGACAATCTGAGCAAAGGTTTAACAGAGGCACTGCCACATATAGGGCGGTGCCTCTTTTTATTTGTGTTGTACCCCCCTTGATATTTGACATAAAGACAGTTCTGTTATATTATAGGTATAACAATTAGAACGAGAGGTGTTTTTATGTTTATAGAGATAGATTTTAACAGCGATGAAGCTTTATACATCCAGCTCCGCAACCAGATCATACTCGGCATAGCGACATCGAAACTGAAGGAAGGAGAGTCACTGCCTTCTGTCAGAAGCCTGGCTGAAACGATCGGTATCAACATGCATACGGTCAATAAAGCTTATGCCACCCTGAAGCAGGACGGGTTTGTCCGTGTTGACAGGAGAAGAGGTGTTGTAGTGGCCGTGGATCTGAACAAACTTCAAAATATCGAGATCCTGAAAGGCTATCTGAGGCCTATAGCAGCTGCTGCTCTTGCCAAGGGTATCTCGCGTGAAGAAGCCATGAAGACAATGTCAGATGTCTACGATGAACTGTTCTAATTATCAGATCACACAGGATAGGAAAACAATATGAAAAAACCATTGACACAATTTGCCCAGGAGGCGGTTGCGGCGGCGGCAGAAGCCTCTGCTGAACTTAAGCATCCTTACATAGGAACCGAGCACATACTTATCGGTCTGGCCGATGTGGACGGATCCATTTCCCAGAAGATACTGAGCAGCCAGGGAGTGACAGCAGAGACTGTGAAATCCCTGCTCCAGAAAACATTTGCAAATATATCTGATACCTTAACGAGTGAAGGCGAGGGGATGACGCCCCGCGCAGCGCAGCTGCTCGAAGATGCAGCAGTGCAGGCGGAGAGATTCGGCTCCGCCACAGTCGGAACGGAACACATGCTCATCGCGATCGTCAGGCAGAGCGACAGCTCCGCTGCCAGGATACTTGCGGGCATGGGAGTCAACAGACAGAAGATATTTGCTGAGATCCTAGTGACCATGGGAGAAGATCCCAGAAAATACAAAGATGAGCTCGGCGGCGCAGACAGGCTCCAGAAAGGGAAGAACGAAGGGATCTTAAAAGACTTTTCCACTGACCTCTGCGAGCAGGCAAGGCTTGGAAAACTCGATCCCATAATCGGACGCGAGGATGAGATAGCCAGACTTGTGCAGATACTGAGCCGAAGGACCAAGAACAATCCGGTCCTTGTAGGTGAACCCGGAGTCGGCAAGAGCGCGATAGTTGAGGCGCTTGCCGAAAGGATAAACGCACATTCCATAGCGGGACCGCTTTCAACCATGCGTGTCCTCTCCCTTGACCTCCCTGCCATGGTTGCGGGAACCAAGTTCAGGGGAGAATTCGAAGAGCGCGTAAAGAATGTCATCCGTGAAGTAAAAGAGGACGGCAACATCATCCTGTTCATGGATGAGATCCACACCATGATAGGCGCAGGAGGCGCAGAAGGCTCAATTGACGCCGCAAATATCCTGAAACCCGCTCTTGCAAGGGGTGAGCTCAGAGTCATCGGCGCTACCACAATGGACGAATACAGAAAGCATTTTGAAAAGGATGCTGCACTCGCAAGGCGTTTCCAGCCGGTAAATGTTGAAGAACCGACAAGCGCAGAGGCAATAGAGATACTTAAAGGCCTCAGAAGCCGTTTTGAAGACCACCATAAAGTCGTGATAACTGATGAAGCGGTCGAGGCGGCCGTAAATCTGTCTGTAAGATACATAAATGACAGATTCCTTCCGGACAAGGCAATAGACCTCATGGATGAAGCGGCATCAAGGGTCCGTCTGGATTCATACATGATCTCCCCGAAATATGTCGAGATAGAAAAGGAACTGAAAGACAAAGAAAAACAGCTTGAAGAGATCATAAGGAGAGGGAACCTGAGAGAAGCCCATTCACTTAAAGTTGAGATAGATCTGCTTAAGAGCAGATGCGATGAGGAACGGAAAAAGGCGGAGAAAAAGCATAATGATGCCGGACTGAAAGTTTCCGCGGATGACATAGCAGATGTGGTATCAAAGTGGACAAAGATCCCGGTAAGGAAACTTGCCGAAGAGGAAGGCGCAAGGCTCAGAAATCTTGAAAAGACTCTCCACAAGAGAGTTATCGCTCAGGATGAGGCAGTAAATGCCATTTCAAGGGCAATAAGAAGAGGACGCGTAGGTCTTAAAGACCCTAATAAGCCGATAGGATCATTTCTGTTCCTCGGACCTACAGGTGTAGGAAAGACAGAACTCTCAAAGGCACTTGCCGAGGCACTTTTCGGAACGGAAGAATCCATTATCAGGGTAGACATGAGCGAGTACATGGAAAAGCACAGTGTTTCCAAACTTATCGGATCTCCTCCGGGATATGTCGGATATGATGAAGGAGGGCAGCTGTCTGAGCAGGTGCGCCGTCATCCGTATTCGGTCATCCTGTTTGATGAGATCGAAAAAGCACATCCTGATGTGTTCAACGTTCTGCTCCAGGTCCTTGATGACGGAAGGATCACTGATTCGCACGGACGTGTTGCGGATTTTAAGAATACCATCATAATCATGACGAGCAATGCCGGCGCAACCCGCATAATGGAGCCCAAGAGCCTTGGATTTGCGACTGACCGCTCAGTGAAGCATGAACATGAAGAGATGAAGTCCGCAGTAATGGATGAGCTCAAATACATCTTTAAACCGGAATTCCTCAACAGGGTTGATGAGACCATAGTTTTCTCAGCACTTACAAAGGATAACATGAAAGACATCATAAATCTGCTGTTCGACCAGATCGCCCGCAGGGCAAAGGAGCAGATGAACATAACGCTTACCCTTTCGGATAAGGGTAAGGCAGTGCTTGTGGACAAAGGCTACGATCCCAAGTATGGTGCCAGGGCGCTAAAGAGAAAAGTTCAGTCCGAAGTGGAGGATAAGCTCGCTGAGGAGATCCTTGACGGAAAGATAAAGAGCGGAGACAGGGTCAGTATAGTAGCGGGCCGCAGCAATGAACTTGAATTTAAGGTGAGAAAATAATGGCAAAAGCGAAGGAAACCGCCTTTTTCTGCAGTGAATGCGGATACGAGAGCCCCAAGTGGAGCGGTCAGTGTCCCGCATGCAAAGAATGGAATACCATGGTTGAAGCGCCGGTAAGAACGCAGATAAAAGCATCTGTAAGGAAGCCGGATACATTTCTGCGCACGGATGAGAAACCCAGCCTGATCAGTGAGATAAACGCAGAGGAAAAAGAGCGCATCGTCACCGGCATGGAGGAATTTGACAGGGTGCTCGGAGGAGGGATCGTAAAAGGGTCCCTGATCCTTGTGGGAGGCGATCCGGGCATCGGCAAATCCACCATCCTGACTCAAGTATGCAAAATGCTCAGCGATAAGGGAGAAGACGTCCTCTATATATCCGGTGAGGAATCGCTGCGTCAGATAAAGATGAGGGCAGACCGTATCGGGGCATTCACAGACCATATGAAGCTGTACTGCGAAACAGACCTCGATAAGATAGAGGCAGTGATCGCGCAGGAGAAGCCTGAAGTATGCATAATAGATTCCATACAGACAATGTACAGGCCTGATGTGGCAGGAGCTCCCGGCAGCATGTCCCAGGTAAGGGAGTCAACAGGCCTGCTTCTTTCGATCGCCAAGGGAATGGGCATCGCAGTATTCGTTGTAGGCCATGTCACAAAAGAGGGCGTGGTGGCAGGCCCGAGGATGCTCGAGCACATGGTTGACACGGTCCTGTATTTTGAAGGAGAAGCCCAGAGTCCTTATAGAGTTCTCAGGGGCGTCAAGAACAGGTTCGGGTCCACAAATGAGATAGGTGTGTTCGAAATGACTCAGGACGGCCTCAAGGAGGTGAGGAACCCTTCTGAATACATGCTCCTGGGCAGGCCGAAGGATACTTCCGGCTCCATAGTCTCATGTACGATCGAGGGCACAAGACAGATACTGGTCGAGATCCAGTCGCTGGTTGCAAGGACCGCGTTCGGAAACCCCAGGCGCAGCGCGACAGGGTTGGACTATAACAGGCTTAATCTGCTCATAGCGGTGCTTGAGAAAAGGCTCGGCTTCAACATGGCGGAAAACGATGTCTATGTTAATGTCGTGGGAGGCCTCAGGATAAATGAGACAGCCCTGGACCTTGCAGTCGTGATAGCGATGGCATCAGGCATAATGGACTTTGCAGTGCCCCAGGATCTTATCGCGATCGGAGAGGTGGGACTTTCCGGTGAAGTCAGGAATGTTAGCCAGGTCGGAGCAAGGATTAATGAAGCTGCAAAGATGGGATTTACAACGTTTATAGTCCCGAAGGCTTCACTTGGTAAGATGAAAGTGCCGGACGGCCTTAATGTAATTGGCGTGTCTAATGTCGCTGAAGCCGTAAGGTGCGTGAAACCGCGCTGAATGAAAAATGGATCTGCGCCTGTGTCCGGATAAATTGCCGGTCACAGGCGTATTTTTGTAGCCGTGGGACTAAATAGACTTTTTCATTGATCAAGAAGAAAAAAATATGGAAAAAACAGCATTAATGCTGTAAAATACTTTTTTGTACTATTGGATGGAGCAAACCGGATTTTCCTGAAAAAGGGCATAAAAAAAGCAGGGGAAGAGAGATTCGAACTCCCGTGAACGGTTTTGGAGACCGTCATACTACCACTGTATGATTCCCCTGGGCACTCTGAAACTTATATCACAAACCCTTAGATGTTGTCAAGGAAAATTATAAATAATGGAAAACGAAGTACAGGAAATTACAAGCCATAAAAGTGATGAGAATATAAGCGAAGAAAGTCTTCGCCGGCTTAACATGCCTGATGCCCCGAAAAGTCCGGAAGAGCTTTTTGAGACACTTGTTAAGAGCATAAGGACAACCAGGCCGACAGATGATGTGGGCTTCATTGAAAAGGCATATCACGTCGCTAAAGACGCGCATAAAGAACAGAAGAGAAAGTCCGGCGAGCCTTATATCATCCATCCGCTTGAAGTGGGAATCATCCTTTCAGACCTTGGCATGGATACCAAGAGCATAACAGCGGGCATACTTCATGATGTTGTTGAAGATACGGATGTCACGCTGGATGATCTCCGTGGACAGTTTGACGAAGAGATCGCCG
>JAZOAJ010000090.1:0-3400 GCA_045595385.1 Lachnospiraceae bacterium
CGTCTTTGCTGAAATCCCTGTCTCGTCCAGGTCTTTTTCGCACAACTGCATATATTTGGCGTTCTCCTTCTCCAACCGCTCTATTCTAAGATCGTACTCTTCCATATTCATTCTATTACTCCTGATTGCTTCTTAACCTAATACTCTCATCTCTTCCACAGCATTTCTTATACTTTTTTCCTGAACCACAAGGGCAGGGATCATTAGGGTATACCTTCTTCTGCATTTGCGGTCCCATTTCTCTTGGCGTTTCTGAACTGCCTTGTATATTTGTACCGGAAACAGTTCCCGCGTTTGAATCAAGATCGATCTTAAAACCCGCTTTTTCCAGATCAGGAGCTGCTTCTTTCAGCATCTTTGCCGCCAATGAACTTCCTGCCATTATGGTTGGCGCTGTATCAGGCCTAACAGGATTCTTGCGATGCATCTCTTTGGCGTGAAGCCCCGATTCGTACGCATTCTGGTTCCGTTCATCAGCTGCATATAGAGATTCACGATCCTGTTGATCTGCTCTTCACCATCAAATTCAAACTGGTTCCAATACCACTGCATCGTCTCATGCGGATCGTCATCCTCTGTTATTTTGTGCCACAGATCACGCAGAATATCCTCCGCTTTCTCCTCAGGCAAGCCAAACTCAGACTCTACAAATCGCTGCATATCTCTATATTCAGGTGTAGATAATAATGCCCCCGTCTCAAAGAATTCTTCCACTTCAGATGCCGACGGGATATAAAACTCCTTAGCACCCTGCCTGTTCCTCAGCTCCCGCAAGGCATCAGGAGCATCCGCAAATAATGCAGAGACAAAAATATCATCGAACCGTATCGTCCAAAGCCTGTCCTCAGGGAAATGATCAAATATATCGATCAATTCAGCCTCTGTCATATGAAAACCTTTCCGGGCGTTTATTACGTCCAGAAAATTCTCTATAGGAGTATAGCCGTACATCTCCTCAGTCCAGTACAAACATTTCCACACCCAAGAAGCTTTTTTCGATAAGTATCAAACTTCTTGTTCCTGACCGATTTCCATACCCTGGCTACATCATCAAAAACATAGAAAACGCCTCCGCCTGAGGCTGCGTAATCCATCTCATTGAAAATACAGACATCGTTAAACTCAGTGGTATTGTATTTATAGAATCCGCCTATTCCTTTCTCGAGAGTCCTTAAAGCCTTGTCATCAAATATGGACATACGGTAAAACATTACGTCCGGATCTAGAAGCCGTTCGCATATAATGCCCACGAGCTCGTCCTTTTTCAGCTTCGAGTAACCTTTGAGCCCGAGATCACTGGCAAAGACCTTTAATTCCGAAGCCGTATACAGTCTTATCTTGTGCCTAAGGCACATTCCTTCAAACATCAGCTTTTTCATTTACTTGCTCTCCTCACTTATTACAGAACCAGACATATCACCCTTTTGAGCGGCTGTTATGTCTGTTATGTATCATATTCTGATTAGGTCGCCAAAAGTCACCTTTTAGACGACCTGATTAATGAATTCACGTTCCTTGACAACTGAATACAGTTCAAAATGTGATCTCTGGGATAGTTATGTCTTCATAGGATTCCTCCAGAAGCGGTCTTTATTCTGTTATTTAGGCCGTTTCAACCTGTAGTGGCCTGCATTTTAAGATACCTCTCTCGTATGACCATAGTTTTGAGAAATTTAAGGCACACAACTTAAAGCCGAAGAACACTTTCGTCTTCAGCTTGCCTCTGACCGGCATGCGGTCTACCCGATATTTCCTTCTTAACACGGAGGGTATCGTTTCAACCCCGTTCCGGATCCGGCCGATCAGCTTTATGCTCTCATCGTCCTTCCGCCATGAGACTTCCTCGGCATGCTCCAGAGCACCAAGTGATATGTTGACCAATGCTGTCCTTGCCTTGATCTTTGCATTGCACTCTTCCCGGTGCTGACAGTTTTCACAGCACTCCCTTGGAAATGATGTCCTCAGGGAATGATTGTAACTCGTGTATGTACTTCGTTTCGGTGTATGTCCCTCCGGGCAGGTAAGTACGTTCCGGCGGTCTTCTGAGAACACAAACTCCAGGAGGATATCCCGGGGTGCAGGTCCTCTTAAACCGGTCGTAACGATAGCGATGTTCTTCTTGGCAGCTTCCTGCGCCAGTTCCTTACTCGCATAAGCGCCATCAGCAATGATCCCTGTCACTTCTTCTGCGGCGTCAGCTTTTTCAATGACTTCCTGCAGAAAACTGATGTCGCTGCGGGTGTTGCAGTCATACTGGTAGTCCGTTACGAGAGAACCATTTTCATCTACGGTCTCTGTGATATTTGCTGCATAGCCGCGGTGCTGCGTCCCTGCTTTTGCACGATAGGTCGCATCCGGATCTGCCGGATTCTGTAAAGATCTTGCATCCATGCCATCCCCTTTTTCCTTGGGGATGTTGTGTCCGTCATCATCTTTCTTTGTCTGTTCGAGGATCGCCCGCTCGAGAAGTTCATAGTCCTCGGTGTCGGCATACTCCTTTGCACATTTAGGCAGAAGTGAAGAGGCATCATCAATGATCTTCTGGAGTTTCTCCGCCTGAGGTGTTTTCTGATCATGGTAGATTACGGCGTTCCGGTCGTTATCATTGGCATAATGCTCCAGACCTTCCAGTAGCTCCGGCTTCCCATCCCGGTGGATCTCTTTCACCAGGTTGGAAAGGCAGGTGTACAAAAGCTCGATCCGTCCCATCTTTCGGATGTTGGATTCGATCATCATACTATCCATCCGCTTGATCGAAGGAGATATCTCCATATACCTGCACATGCTTTCTGCCATTTCACAGAAGCACTTGTGGAGAAGGTCTTCTCCCGTTGTCAGCTCATAAGCTGCCAGGCGGGAGCGGAACCTGCTCAGGCTCCTTACACTTACTGGCTGTTCCTCAAAGCTGGTCGTATGAAGCGCATACTGGTAACGGAAATCAAACTCACAGGCTTCCGTGATCTCTTCGTCTGTAAGGTCTGAGAAACTCTTCAGTATCAGAGCCCCCACAACGACATTGACCGGGGCATTGGGCCTTGAATTCGATCTTTCACTATACAGGGGCGAAAAAATATGCTCATTGATCCTGGTGAAAATATGATCCGAAAAAGCCTGTGCCCAGGAATTCTGAAGCATCTGTTCCTTACGTTTTGAGAGGAAGGCAAGCTTATCAAAAAGGGAAATCTGCTGGGAGTAATTCGGAACGAAGGACATCTGGACACCTCATGCGAATAGTAGATTTGATATATCTATTATACTACTGTAAGGCCCGGAATTCCTTATAAAATCAACAAAAATCAGCTTTTGATAGGGACTGTGGACTGTATTCAGTTGTCAAGGAGCAAGGTCAACTAAGTTAGTGTTGTCAGCGCCATTGAAGATACTTTTGGCGTGCTAATCA
>JAZOAJ010000091.1:0-2555 GCA_045595385.1 Lachnospiraceae bacterium
TGAATAAAAAGCGGTAAAGTGTAAATGTTTTGTGGTATAATGATTACAAGCGAGCAGGCTTAATAGATATTGTTGGCGCCGGGTGAAATGAGCCATTCAGAGCCGGAGAAAAAACGCCAATCACAGCCGAAATAAAAAAGCCATTACCAAAAGTTCTTTTCTTCTTTACACTGGAGATGCCAATGCACCAGTGGAAAGGAGAATTATGACAGAAGAACCAAAAAGTAATGACTCTTCCGAAATCTTAGCACAAGCTCTCGACGAAATGAAGAAGGAGCTTGGAGAAAAATTCAGTTTGGAAACCGTCAACCTTGCCGAGTTGGAGCGACGCACCGGTATCACAAGGGCACGCTTGCGGAAGCTCAAGGAGAATGGCTTCAGGACAAAGCCGCATGGAAATGCCGGGAGAAAGGCCTCCGTAACTGTTCTTACCGGATATACCGGTGTGGTAGATGATCTTCTCAGCCGTTCTGTCTCGAATTCAGAGGTCATCTATGACAAGATCAGCGAGCTTGGATATCCGGGTGGAAAAAGCCAGCTCAAGGCATATATAGCAGCTCACAAGGACCTGATACCTCCAAAACGGCATGCGGTCGAACCGCAGGGCAGCCGCGGACAGCGATATCAGACCGGGCCCGCGGAAGCATACCAGATGGACTGGGGCTTCGTAAATGTCGAAGACTGTTATGGAAACACCTATCGGGCCGCCTGCTTTGCGATGATCTGCCATCACTGCGGGGAAAGATACATCGAATTCTTTCCAAACGCCACCCAGGAAAGCCTGTTCATCGGCATGATCCATGCGTTCATGTACATGGGCGTTCCAGAGCGGATCCTTACAGACAACATGAAGAGTGTCGTCATACGGCGGGATGAAAATGGAAATCCGGTCTGGAACCACTATTATAAACAGTTCATGGCGGCGGTCGGCTTCCGTACCCGGCTGTGCAAGCCACGCCATCCTTTTACCAAAGGAAAGGTGGAACGTCTGGTACGTTTTGTAAAAGAAAACTTCCTTGCCGGAAGGACGTTCTGGAACGTAACTGATCTTAATTATGAGGCACTGCGATGGTGCAATGAGCAGAATGGCAGGTATCACAGGGCTGTCGACTGCATTCCGGCAGAAAAACACAGCCGCGAGTGCCTGAATACCGCCTCTGTGATCCCTCAGAGCCTGGAGATCGCGTACTATCTCTGCCCGGAAAGGAAGATCAGCTTTGACGGTTTCGTAAACTATGAGGGCCGTCGCTTTGGCGTTCCGTACTGGTATACCAGGCACACCTGCAGGGTGAAGCGGGAAGAAGACAGGCTTTGCCTTTATTCAGATGATCTCAGCCAGCTGCTTACAACTCATGAAGTTACCTGGAAAAAAAGCGATACCTTCTGCCCTGACCAGTATGTCAGGGCCTTGCCTGAAGAGGTTCCGAGTGTTCCTGTCAAAACAGTCATCCACCAGCTGGAAGCGCCCAGGCATTCCTCTGGTTTTGCAAAGTTCAACTTTGACAAGGAGGACTGAGGATGGAAGGATCTGTTTATGAAAGCATCGTGACCTGTGCCGGGGACCTCGGTATCGATATCAGTGAGGCAGAGCTTGCTTTCTTTGCCCGTGGGCAGAACTTTTCTGAAAAAGATATCAGTGCAGTTGACAGGACCTTTGCATTCCTTCGCGACCGCCATCGCGAGACGGTCGTGACCACCCTGCTCAAGACCAGCCGGCTACCGCTGAAGAGTCCGAAAACCTTTTCAGACTTCGATTTCAGCCGGCTCCGGGGAAAGGATATAGACCGTCTGACGAGCCTTCCGGCACTGTCAGCTGTCTATGCTCATAAGAACCTGGCTTTTATCGGGCCTCAGGGTGTCGGGAAGACCCACCTGGCAATGGCTTACGGCCGTGCCTGCTGTGAAGCCGGGATGAAGTCGTATTTCCTCAAAGCAAGCGAGCTCAACCAGAAATTTACAGATGCGCGCCGCTTTGGAAAAGAAGGATCAACGATCACCTTCCTAGTCAGGCCATCCTGTCTGATCATTGATGAAGTCGGACGCTGTGTGTTCAACAAGGAAAACACCAGGATGTTTTTCGACCTGATCGATCGCCGTTACAGCAAGGAGGGTCCCAGCTGTATGATCTTCACCAGCAATAAAAACCCGGATGCATGGGCTGAATACTTTGCTGATGACTCAGATCTCCTGTGTTCCCTTGACCGTATCTTTGATGATGCTTCTGTTTTTATCATCAAGGGTGATAGTTACAGGGGCAGAAAACTGGAGACCATCAAACTGGAGGCGGGAAACCCTGCGCCCATACTTCTTGATAAACACATTTAAACCATACTAACCGGGATCTGGTGCATTGGCTTTTTTTATCCGGCTCGATTTGGTCAAAATCAACCGGCTCCCGGCTGGCGAAAATCGCCCGCCGCTAACATGGGTAAGTTCTTCCGCCGGCCTGAGTTTTTTAAGCTCTTCAAAAAATTGGTTTAAAAAGCTGTCAGCATGATCCTGTATAAAATCCATAAAATCATCAAGGCTGATATTTTTAACCGGCATCGAATGCA
>JAZOAJ010000092.1:0-3360 GCA_045595385.1 Lachnospiraceae bacterium
ATGGACGACGGAAAGATCATCGGCATCGGAACACATGAAGATCTGATGGCGAACTGCAGAGAATATCAGGATATATACAGGATACAGATGGGAGAGGAGGTTTGATCATGGCTGTTAAAGGTGGATTTCAGGAAATGAAAAAGCCTAAAGATTCCAAGGGCACACTCAGGCGTGTGGTTTCTTATCTGGCTCAGTTTAAGGTTACCATATTGATCATCGTACTGCTTTGCCTTACCAGCAATGTCATGGCTCTTCTGGGACCGAAGCTCGCAGGCGAAGCCATTAATGTGGCAGCTGCCGGCGTCGGTAAAGTCGACTTTAACATGATCTGGTATTATGTCCGTCTGATGGCGCTGTTCTATATTTCATCTGCGCTTATCACCATTGCCATAAATGTGATAATGGTCAAGGTCAGCAAACAGGTCGCAGGCAAAATGCGCCGTGATGTATTTGATAAACTGATGACTCTGCCTGTCGGATACTTCGACAGCCATCAGACAGGTGATATCATCAGCCGTGTATCATATGACATTGAGGTCATCGGAACATGTCTGGTCACGGATGTTACAACCATACTCACAAATGTTGTGACTATCATCGGATCATTTATAATGATGCTGACCATATCGCCGCTTCTTTCAATCGTTGTCATCATTACCATACCGCTTTCGCTGCTGTATACGATGTCAATGAGAAAGATCGTACAGCCCAGATATAAGAGACGTTCAAGGGCATATGGTGCCATGAACGGTCTGGCAGAGGAAATGCTGAGCGGACACAAGACGATCCAGGCATATGCATATGAGACTAAGGCCAGCAACCGTTTTGACGCAGTCAACCATGAAGCTGCCGAGGCTTTCTATTCAGCAGACAGGATAGCTCTTACAATGGGTCCCGTAATGAATACGATCAACAATGTTTCACTGGCATTTATTGCGGTTCTTGGATCCATCATGTTCATGAACGGGGCAGCACAGCTCGGTCAGATATCGTCATTTGTATTGTATTCCAGAAAATTCTCAGGTCCTATCAATGAGATATCCAATACCATCAATGAGATCTTCTCGGCAATGGCTGCAGCTGAGCGTGTATTCACACTTCTGGATGAGACCGAAGAACCCGCTGATATTGAAAATGCAGCTGTACTTGAAAATGTACGCGGTCATGTACAGATGGATCATGTAAGCTTCGGATATCTCCCTGATAAAGTCGTTCTTCATGATCTGAGCCTCGATGCCCTTGCAGGCAAACAGGTCGCCATTGTAGGACCTACAGGTGCAGGAAAGACAACTATCATCAATCTGCTGATGCGATTCTATGATGTAAACAGCGGACAGATATTTGTTGATGAAGGAGAGATACGCGGATATACCAGATCCAGCCTCAGAGGGGCATATGCAATGGTCCTTCAGGATACCTGGTTATTCCACGGTACGATATTCGAAAACATCGCATATGGCAAACAGGATGCTGACATGCAGGAAGTCGTCGGTGCCGCCAAGGCAGCGCATATACATTCATTTATCATGCAGCTGCCTGATGGCTACAATACAATGATCAGTGAAGATGGAGGCAATATTTCCAAAGGACAGAAACAGCTTCTTACGATCGCAAGAGCGATGCTGTATAACGCCAAGATACTGATCCTCGATGAGGCAACATCGAACGTTGATACTACAACAGAACGCATGGTGCAGGAAGCAATGAAACGCCTCATGAAAGGCAAGACATGCTTTACGATCGCACACCGTCTTTCAACGATCCAGAATGCCGACTGCATACTGGTAGTCGATCATGGAGATGTTGTGGAGCAGGGCACTCATGATGAACTGATGGCAAGGAAAGGCTTCTATCATAAACTCTATTCTTCACAGTTCAACTAAGTAATGTTTTTATTGACAACTTTAGCTTGCACACTTATAATACTTATTCGTGACGGTGTGTCTTTGCGCCCTTTTACAGCCCAAAAGGTACGGGAGGATGCACCGGAAGTAAAATGTATATAGCGGTTCGGTTTTGCTTTGCGGCCATGGCCGTCACTCGAACCAAAAACATTTAGGAGGAAAGACATGAAGACATTTATGGCAAATCCTGACAAGGTCGACAGAAAATGGTATGTCATCGATGCTGCAGGATGCACACTCGGACGTTTATCAACGGAAGTAGCTTCTATTCTCAGAGGCAAGAAGAAACCCATCTTTACACCTCATGAAGACTGTGGTGATTATGTGATCATAGTCAATGCCGAGAAGATCAAGGTTACAGGAAAGAAACTTGATCAGAAGGTTTATTACAGCCATTCAGATTATGTAGGCGGACTCAAGGAGACATCTCTTAAGGACATGCTCGCAAACCATCCTGAGAGAGTTCTCGAACATTCAGTTAAGGGAATGCTTCCCAAGGGACCTCTTGGTCGTGCTATGATCAAGAAACTCTTTGTCTACGCAGGACCAGAGCACAAGCATCAGGCTCAGAAGCCGGAAGCTTACACATTTTAATCTGGGAGGTAATGAATAATGGCTAATACATTCTATGGTACAGGCAGAAGAAAAAGCAGTATCGCCAGAGTATATATCACACCGGGTAAAGGTGAGATAATCGTAAACAAGAGGGCACTTGACGAGTATTTCGGTCTTGAGACACTTAAAGTTGTTGTACGTCAGCCGCTCGAGGCTGTTAACGCTGTTGACAAGTATGACATCAGAGTCTCAGTTAAAGGCGGTGGATTCACAGGCCAGGCCGGTGCTATCAGGCACGGTATCGCAAGAGCACTCTGCGAAGCTGATGAAGAGAACAGACAGACTCTTAAGGCTGCAGGATTCCTTACAAGAGATCCTCGTATGAAAGAGCGTAAGAAATACGGTCTCAAAGGCGCAAGAAGAGCTCCTCAGTTCTCAAAACGTTGATCCAGTCTTATCATATGTCAAAAAAATCCGGAAACACATTGTTTCCGGATTTTTTCTTTGTTCGGATCTTTTGCGGAACTGATCATTGCAGTTTTTGAAGGGCCCGTTCTACCTCATCGATCGTTTCGCCGCTGATGATACCCCAGTCCTCGCGCAGCAGGCGCAGCTCCTCACGGTATGCAGCAATTGCGCCGGCTTTATCACCCCTGATCTCGCAGATATGGGCAATGCTCATTGCGTTATCGGTATATTTTGGGGCGGGCTGGAGTTCCTGAGCCCTGCTGTACCATTCGATAGCCGTGTCGTACTCCTGACGCTGGGTGTAGATATCACCCAGGGTAGTAGCCCAGCACCATTCCTGATCTTTCAGATCAAGCAGCTCACTGAGATACTTTTTTGCCTCATCAATTTCTCCTGCAGCCAAAGCGATAAGGTAGCGGTACATAGGTACCCT
>JAZOAJ010000093.1:0-2061 GCA_045595385.1 Lachnospiraceae bacterium
AAAATACAAAGAAATACAAAGAAATACAAAGAAAAACATAGCGAACACTTGTTCGCATATACGATAGGTGATATAATTATATCAGCTAAAAACTACTCAGTATAAACAAGGGATGAGGCTGATATGATACAAAATTATGACCATAACCAACATTCAGTATATCTGCTGTATTATCACCTGATCATGGTAGTGAAATACCGGCGTAAAGTGATCCGGAATGAAATCTCGGACCGCGGACGTGAGATTTTTGAAAAGATCTCTCCGACTTACGGGATCGCGCTGGAGGAATGGAATCATGACGGGGATCATGTTCATGTCATGTTCCGTGCGCAGCCTTCCAGTGAGATCAGCAAGTTTATCAATGCGTATAAAAGCGCAAGCAGCAGACTGCTGAAAAAAGAGTTCCCGGTAATCAGGCAGAAGCTGTGGAAAGAGGCTTTCTGGAGCAAGAGTTATATGCTCCTGACAACGGGCGGAGCACCTGCGGAGGTGATCCGTCAATATATCGAAAGCCAGGGGGAACACCGGTGAACCGGGCGATGAAGTTCCGGATCGAACCCGGAAAGAAACAGAAAGAGCTGTTCGAGAAGACCTTTGGCTGCTGCAGGTTCCTGTATAACCGGATGCTCACGGACCGCATACAGGCGGAGGGGAATGGGGAAAAGTCAAGGCCGAGGCCTGCGATGTATAAAGAAGAATATCCCTGGCTCAGGGAAGTGGATTCCCTTGCGCTGTGCAATGTGCAGCTGCATCTGGAGGCGGCCTTCCGGAACTATTCTGAAAGACCGGAAACAGGATATCCGAGGTACAAGTCGAAACACCACAGCAGACAGAGTTACACGACGAATGTGGTAAACGGGAACATCCGGATCGAAGGGAAAAAGCTCCGGCTGCCAAAGGCAGGGCCGGTAAGGATCCGGCAGCACCGGAAGATCCCGGACAGCTGGAAGCTGAAGAGTGTTACGATCAGCAGGGAACCCGGAGGGACCTATGCTGCCGCTTTGCTGTTCGAACTGCCCGAAGGTGAAAACCAAGCCGAGGGAAGAACAAAAGGGGCGGGCTGTCTGGGCATCGACTACGCAATGAAAGGCCTGGCTGTTTTTTCGGACGGTACCCGTGCGGAGTATCCGGGATATTACCGTAAGGCACAGGAGAGACTTGCCAGGGAACAGAGAAAACTCAGCCATTGTGAAAAGGGAAGCTGCAATTACAGGAAGCAGCGGAGAAAAGTAGCAAAGATGCATGAGAAAGTAAGACAGCAGAGAAAAGACTTCCTGCATAAACTCAGCAGAAAGCTGGCAGATACCTATGACGTGGTCGGGGTCGAAGCTATCGATATGAAAACGATGAGCCGGGGCCTGCACTTTGGAAAGAGCGTCATGGATAACGGGTATGGGATGCTGCGCAGCATGCTGGAATACAAACTGGCGGAACGGGGCGGGGAACTGGTGAAAGTGGACCGGTGGTTCCCGTCAAGCAAACGGTGCAGCTGCTGCGGGAAGATAAAGGAGGAACTGGCACTGAATGAACGGATGTATGTCTGCAGCTGCGGTAATGTGATGGACCGGGATGTCAATGCGGCAGTCAACATCAAACAGGAAGCGATGAGGTTCAGGGCCTCATAGCAATACAGATAACTGACAAAAAGCAACAACCGTGGGGCACACGGGGATAGCTCGCTGATACTGGCAGGGGTACCTGCCTTGAACGAGAAGCCCCCACTTCAAAGCAAAGCTTAAGTGGTGGGAGTATGTCACTGTACCGGTTTCATTCTGTACGAAGCGTTCATCCATTTCTTTGAAGCTATAGTACATGATCTGCAGCATAAAAATGATAAACGTGTCGTAATGATTGTTATTTTCATGCCATCCATCAGAGGCCTGTTTTAGTACATCATAATATCCGAATTTGTATTCATTGATCTTTTTTTCCAATGATACATATCGCTATTCCCATGCCGTGAACGACATTCCGGAGGAATACGGCAATTATTTTCATTATTACTACATCTACACGGTAAACGGTGCGCCCATGCATATCTATCTGGGCGTATCCGATCCG
>JAZOAJ010000094.1:0-4066 GCA_045595385.1 Lachnospiraceae bacterium
TAATAGCATGCCACATGAATCAATGCCCATCATCTTCCGCGGAGGAAGGTTTGTTATCGCAACAAGAGTTTTTCCAACCAGTTCTCCCGGTTCATAGTATGCATGTATCCCGGAGAGGATCGTGCGGTCGATGCCGGTGCCATCATCCAGTGTGAACTGCAAGAGCTTCTTGGATTTCGGCACTGCTATGCACTCTTTGACTTTCACTACCCTGAAATCGGATTTACTGAATGTATCAAAATCCACATACTCCTCAAAGAGCGGCTCGGTCTCTATCCTAACCGCGTCTGTAGTTTCCGGGATCTCTTCGTTTTGGATCTCTTCTACAAAATTTTCATTCATTTCCATCTTTTTTAACCTCCATGTTTTCATTTTCCTTTTTTATATGCTGCTCTCTCCACTTTAGGAACTGTTCGTACTCACTTTTTGCATCCTTCAGCATCTGATCTGTTATATGACAGTATATATCCATCGACGTCTGAAAATCGGTATGCCCAAGAATCTGCTGGTATGCCTTGATTGACATCCCGCTCTCTACAGCTTTCGTAGCAAAAGTATGCCTCGTGCAGTGCGCAGTAAAATCCCGAATGCGGTATTTTTCATCTACTTTACCAGCATCTATTTCTGCATTGCTTGCTTTGACGATCCGATGTATCGCCCTGTTGACCGTCCCTTCATGATAGACCTTGCCGAACCTGTTGAGGAAAACAAAATCTGAGATACCACCAATTACCATACAGCTATCATTGTCCGCTTCTGCTTGTCTCTGTTTTTCAGCGAGCAGCGCTTCTTTTGTTTTTCCCATCATAGGAATCAACCGATTGCTGTTTCTGGTTTTCGGGGGATGCATATAGTATCCGGTTTTCCCGTTCCTGCAATAGTAGGCAAGCGTCCTTTGAACATGGATCATTTCATGTTCAAAATCTATATCCTGCCAGGCAAGGGAAGTTAGTTCACCGATCCGCATGCCCGTCTCGAGAAGAACAACAAGAATGTTTTTCCAATGTCCATACTCCCTGCTTGTTTCAAGGAATGACAAAATCCTGGTCTCCTCATCTGTAGTCAGGGCATGTCTTTCTTCTCTGTCATGCTCATGTGCCCTTCTGAGTTCAAACAGTGCTTTTTCTGCCGGATTGACCAATAAATAGCCATCGTCCACCGCGACCTGAAACACCTGCCTAAGTACAGTATGGATCCCATCTATAGTGCTTGTGCTAAGCCCCTTTTTTTCAGCCAGCCTGTTATAGAGCTTCTTGACATCTGACTTCTTAACATCTATCAGTTCAGCCCTGCCAATATTGCTGTGCTGGACATACTGTCTGTACAGATACATATAGTTGCTCAGGGTATTTTTCCTGATCCCCCTTTTTGTCTCTGCCCAGAGCTCAAAAGCATCATTTACAGTTATGATGTCCTGGTCGCCACGAGTACGCAAAGTAAACAATGTGTATAAACGATCTTCTTTCTCCCGCAGGCTGTCCAGGTTGTCAGCGCTTGTCCGGAAGCGTTCCCCTTTTATCGTTACATCAAAGTAATATCTCCCATCCGTTCCCTGGCGTTCACTTTGTTTCAGCCTGCGACCTGTGGAATCCACTCTTTTGATGATTACCTGGTTCCCTTTTCTTTCCATGGCTCACCTCCTACAGGCTGTAAGCCCTGTCCAGATACTCGTCCAAACGTTTGCGTTTGATCAGACGCTTGGTACCGTTCCAGAGGACGAACTCGCAATCATCGTTATCCGTCAGTTCCCTGAGTTTAGCCATTCCGATCCCGGAATACGCCGCTGCTTCCTTTACCGTCAGTGTTGCCTTCTCCCATACAGGGATTTCAATTGTTTTCATCTTCGTTTACCTCCTTATAATATTGTGGAGGTAATGCTAACATCAGAGAAAGGAGTGCCACAACAGCACTCCTTTTATCCATGTTTTAACGGAATGTATTTTTATGCCAAACATTCCAATGCATGCCATTACATATCTGGTCATACACCGTCGTTTCTCGTCATAACCGTTCACACTTATAGCAATTTATGCCAATATACACCACGATTATGGTAATTTATATAATCTGAACCAGAAAATATGCCTTAAATGCAGGGTTATGAAGACTTATGACAACTTATTGTTCCAATGTGCGCATTGTCGGGAATAACAGGACATCTCTGATCGCGGCACTGTCAGTCAGCAGCATGCAGAGCCTGTCTATGCCGTATCCGATACCGCCTGTAGGAGGCATACCTATCTCAAGCGCGTTAAGGAAATCCTCATCTGTGTGCTGGGCTTCCTCATCGCCGGCCTCGGCGTTCTTATCCTGCTGTGCGAAACGCTCTCTCTGATCGATCGGATCGTGCAGCTGCGAATATGCATTGCACATCTCCCATGAATTTATGAATAACTCGAAACGTTCGACCTTGTCGGGTGCTCCCGGTTTCTTTTTAGTAAGAGGAGAGATTGCAAGCGGATGATCCATGATGAATGTAGGCTGGATCATTTTCTCCTCGCAGAACTCCTCAAAGAACAGGTTGATGATGTCGCCCTTGGTATGGCGCTCTTCAAACTCAATGCCTTTGGCTTTTGCGAGCTCCTTGGCTTCTTCGTCTGTCTCAACCTTGTCGAAGTCTATGCCTGCATACTTGAGGATGGCATCGTTCATGGTCATTCTCGCGAACGGCTGCTCAAGGTCGATCACCTTGTCGCCGTACTTGATGACCGCGCTGCCGCATACAGTCTTTGCAAGGTGACGGAACATGCTCTCTGTCAGTTCCATCATGCCTTCATAGTCTGTGTATGCCTGTTAGAGCTCCATGAGTGTGAACTCAGGGTTGTGACGGGTGTCCACACCCTCGTTCCTGTATACACGGCCGATCTCATATACTCTTTCGAGTCCGCCGACAATAAGCCTCTTGAGATAGAGCTCGAGGGATATCCTCAGTTTTACATCCTCATTGAGAGCATTGTAATGCGTCTCAAACGGTCTTGCAGCAGCGCCTCCGGCATTGCTTACAAGCGTGGGTGTCTCTACCTCTATAAAATCACGTCCGTCAAGGAACTTCCTGATCTCTTTAATGATCTGGGATCTCTTGATGAAGACATCCCTTGAGTCTTTGTTCATGATCAGGTCGATGTACCTCTGACGGTAACGTGCATCTGTATCAGTAAGTCCGTGGAACTTCTCGGGAAGTATCTGCAGGCTCTTTGTAAGAAGGGTAAGCTGTTCGCAATGAAGTGAGACCTCTCCGGTCTTTGTCCTGAACATGTAACCCTTTACACCGTAGATATCGCCGATATCAGACTTCTTGAAATCAGCATATGCTTCCTCTCCGATGGCATCCCTGGAGACATATACCTGAATATCACCCTTGAGGTCGCGGATGTTGCAGAACGCGGCTTTGCCCATGACACGCTTGAACATCATCCTTCCGGCGATGGATACGCGGATGGGATCAGCGTCCATGATCGCTCTGCGCTCATTGTAATCAGCATTGACTGCTTCTCTTGCTGCCTGCTCATCCATTCCTTCGGTATCTACAGGTTTTCTGCCTGCAAGAAGAGCAGCTTCTTTTTTTACGTAAAGAGCTGCTGCCTCGTCGGTATGGTGAGTCTGGTCATATTTTGTAATAACAAACGGATCTTTGCCTGCCTCCTGAAGAGCCTGGAGTTTTTCTCTCCTTACCTTAAGAAGCTGTCCGATATCCTGTGTCTGTTCAGCCATTTTTACTCTGCCTTCTCGATCTTCTTGACCTTTAATTTCATTACACCTGCCGGTGTTGTAACCTCAACTGAAGCTCCTGTAGCCTTGTTCATGAGGGCTGCGCCTACGGGGCTGTCATATGAGATCTGAGCCTTGATGACATTTACCTCTGACTTGTCAACGATCTTATACTTCATGTCTTTCTTGGTTGCCTTGTCGGTTACCGTTACAATACAGCCAACATGAACCTTAGTGTAGTCGACGGTGCTCTCATCGATGACTTCAGCATTTGCGATGATCTGCTCAAGTTCTTCGATCCTTGCCTCGATGTCCCTCTGTTCATCCTTCGCAGCATCATATTCGGCATTTTCTGAAA
>JAZOAJ010000095.1:0-2595 GCA_045595385.1 Lachnospiraceae bacterium
AACGGATATACCGCGTACTATCCAACTACCGATGAATTCCTTGAGATGGCCGGTGATACATGGGTATACCTGTTCGACAATCTGACATACAAATTTGACATTGTCACGGAGGCTCTGGAGCCGAATGTGGTGCTGATCGACGAGCCGGCTGAATAAGAAAACAAAAAAGAAACTGCGCAAGCAGTTTCTTTTTTCAGCAGGGCTAGGAGGATTCGAACCTTCAAATGCTGGAGTCAGAGTCCAGTGCCTTACCATTTGGCGATAGCCCTTCAGCAAGAGCCATTATAGCTAAAGGCAGTTTCAATGTCAACGAAATTGTGATACTATCTTTTTATATTTTTATTGATGGTGGACCATGGCTAAAAGACAGAATAACACAAATATATTTACTTCGATCGTTGACGGGATCAGGCAGTTCTTTGCTGTGATCCGTTCATTTTTCATACAGATGAAAGTCAGGCCCCGCAGGAGAAAACGCCGCGAAAAGGTCAATGCCTGGACGCTGTTCTGGTTTCCGTTCCTTGTGATGTACCTTGAATTCATGCTGAGGCTCCTGACTAAAACACCATTGTTTGCCAACTGGTTCTATCCGGCCGCTTTCGGTTTTGCATTCGGACTTCTGATCTCGGCATTTGTGCATCTGTTCCCACGTAATGTTGTAAGGGTCCTTTCGATCATCGGCACAATAGTCCTCTGCTTTTTCTATGGGATGATGATCATAATCTATAACTCTTACGGCGCATTCATGACCATAAACACCATCAAGGCTAATGCCGGCAACGTCGCGGGCGGTTTCTTTAAAATGATGATGCTGGCCATCCTGAGCAACTGGTATGTTGTCATCTTAGCCCTGCTCCCGGTGGCTTTCTACTGCATCTTTGGTTGGAAACTATTCAGCCCTCATAGATACAAATGGCCGATGGCCGTTGTCTTTGTGGTCGTTTCTCTTTTCCTGTTCGCTGTCACAACTATCTTCGCGGCTACGGGAAAAACTGCAGCGAGATATGACAAGCAGTATAACTTCTCCTCTGCAGTGCAGACATTCGGCCTCACATGCGGCATAAGGCTGAACGGCGCATATGCGTCAAGGACTGCCGGTTTTACGGTTATCGATCACCCGACAGAGGATACAGCCGAAACGGAGACTGACGAGAACGGACAGCCCGTTGAAACGACTGCTGCCGCCCAGACTCCCAAGACATACGGCAAGAACATAATGGATATCGATTTTGCCGAACTTGCCGCTTCCACCTCCAATCAGGACTGGAAGAGCCTGGATGAATACGTACAGACAGTTCAGCCATCTAACCAGAATGAATATACCGGCCTGTTCAAAGGCAAGAATCTGATACTTATAACTGCTGAAGCATTTTATGACGGCTTCGTTGACCCGGACCTCACACCTGCGCTCTACAGGCTGATCCACAACGGATTCTATTTTTCGGATTATTACCAGCCCGCATGGGGAGGCAGCACGATCACCGGCGAGCTTTCAAATGTGCTGGGACTTGCTCCGACTAACAGCGTGGATACTATCTATGAGACCATTGATCATAATAATTATTTCACCATGGGCAACCAGCTGCAGCGTCTCGGTTATTACAATATTGCCTATCATGACGGCGACTATGATTTCTATGACCGCCAGACAACTCACGAGAACCTCGGCTACGGAGACTGGATGGCCATCGGAAACGGTCTTGAGGAGATCACAAATGCCTGGCCGGGAGATGAGCTCACATTTGACGCTACCATGGATACCTATCTGGACCTGCAGCCGTTCAGCATCTACTACATGACTGTATCAGGTCACTGCACTTATGACGCGGATGATTACAAGGTCGATCTGTATTACGACCAGGTCAACAGCCGTTACCCGGATCTCATGGAAACGACCAAGTATTTCATCTGCTACCAGATGCAGCTTGAAGACGCTTTCAAGGTCATGCTCGACAAGCTTGAGAAAGCCGGCATCGCTGACGATACCGTTATCGTCATGACAACTGACCACTATCCTTACGGTCTTGCCTACGGAGCTTTCGGAAATACTGAGGACTATCTGTCAGATCTTTACGGACACCTGACTGATGAGGACTGGGACCGCGATGAGAGCGGACTCATCATTTGGAGCGGCTGCCTCGAGCATGAAAATAAGAACATGGCAAAAGAGATATCCACCCCTGTGACAAGCCTGGATATCCTGCCTACCCTTTCAAACCTCTTCGGTCTGGAATATGATTCACGTCTTCTGGTTGGAAGAGATGTGTTCTCAAATACCGAGCCTCTCGTGTTCTGGCTTGATTACACATGGAAAACTGACAAGGGCCTCTATGATTCCTATTACGAGGAGTTCTATCCAGCCGATGGTGTGGAAATGTCTGAAGAAGAGCAGGAAACATATGTTGACAGGATAACGCAGACCGTTATCAATAAGATCAATTATTCAAGAGCTGCAGTGTCATCAGATTACTTCTATCATCTGTTTGGGGAAGATACTGATACGAGCACAAATGAAGACGCAGTAAGGGCGGCCAATGCTGCTAAGCCAGCACAGCCGCCCGTGGAAGATAATACAGAAACCGCTTCTGAAGATGA
>JAZOAJ010000096.1:0-3497 GCA_045595385.1 Lachnospiraceae bacterium
AAACGATGATTATAGAAAAGTCGATTGAAATCATCACAAGAATTACAAATGAACTTTTCGAAAAACGATAAAAAGGCAGGGATACTATTCAGAGATGGTAAACGGTAAATCACCGGTACCTACCTTAGAGATAGGAAATATGAGATAATACCTTCATCAAGAGCTTAAAAAACTAGCAGTTTTTCAAGCGCGAAAAGGGGGTATGATCACAATGGATCAAGTAACACACGAAGTACGACTACAGCAGTGGAAGGAAATCATACAGGCACAGCTTGCAAGTGGTCAAAGCAAACGAGCGTGGTGCCAAGAGAACGGTGTTTCTGAAAAACAGTTTTTTTACTGGCAACGGCGAATCAGAAAAGAGATCTATGAAACACAGAAAAACGCACTCGAACCGGTAAAAGCAGCAAATATAACCCAAGGGCTTGTAGAGCTTCCTGTAATGCAGAGGACAATATCAAAAGCAGAGGAGGGGTTCTGCCCCGAAGCGGTTATCAGTATAGGTAATATCACGGTTGGGATAACAGGAAACATCTCAGAAGAGCTGCTGATGAGTATCGGGAAAATGATACGCCATGCTCTATGATGCAAAGGGGTTTGAGAAGATCTACATTGCACCTGGATATACAGACCTGCGGAAAGGTCTGGACGGTCTTGCAATGATCATAGGAAGTGAACTGCATCTGAATCCTTATCAGAAGAACGCTCTGTTTCTGTTCTGTGGCAGACAGGCAGGTAAAATCAAGGGACTGGTATGGGAAGGTGATGGTTTTCTTCTCCTGTATAAACGCCTGGAGGATGGTAGATTCATCTGGCCGAGAACACCGCAGGAAGTTCTGGATATCACGCAGGAACAATTTGAGCGACTTATGCAGGGATTCAGAATAGAAAGCACAATCCGGGAGGTTAGGCCTAAAGAAATCTGCTAATTTGTGCAAATCAGAGAATTATTTTGCAAGGATTTTTCAGCAGTTTCCAGCTAAAAGCAGCATCTGAAACACCCTGTATATGCGTATAACAAGCACACTGTGGAGTTTAAGAAGAATGGACTCTTCAAAAAAGGTTCCATTCTTCTTTGCCATATATGCCCGCGCAAGGTACCAGGTTTACGGGCAAAATGACGGGATCCGGGATGAAGAAAATTCGCAATTCAAACTGAAATCTGGTATAATAACCGTATCAAATTTCGGAGTTCTGCCATGAAGAATTACACTGCCGAACAACTGAAATCGCTTTCCAGAGAAGAACTGATCGAAGAGATTTTGAAGCAGCAGACAGAGTATAATGTCCTGTTGGAACGCCTCACTGCTTTCAACTCCAACACTTTTGGAAGAAAGAGCGAGCAGATGGAATATGATGGCCAGGAGTCTCTCTTTAATGAAGTAGAGGCTGTCTGTGAAGAAAGCGGTGAAGAGCCGGAATTTGAAGACATCACTTACAAACGGAAAAAACAAGCCGGAAAGCGCGAGCAGGATCTCAGCGGTTTTCCCACTACGGTTATCAATCATGAGCTCCCCGTGGAAAAACTCGCAGAGCTCTTTGGCGAAAATGGTTGGAAGCGTCTGCCAGATCAGGTATACAGGAAGCTTGAAATGCATCCTGCCCAATACGAGGTTTTTGAACATCATGTTGCCGTGTATGCCAGCAAGAGTGAGGATAAGATTGTAAAGGCACCACATCCGGTAGAAATGCTGAATAACAGTGTAGCTACGCCATCTCTTGTTGCAGCAGTGATGAACGCCAAATACACCAATGCCATGCCGTTGTATCGAATTGAGCAGGAGTTTGAGCGTTCCGATGTTGCTATCTCCCGGCAGGTCATGGCCAACTGGGTGAATCGCTGCAGTGAACGGTATCTGTCCCTTCTGTTTGATCGCATGCACCAGGAACTCCTCAAAGAACCTGTCATACAGGCAGATGAAACCTCGGTTAAAGTTTCCAAAGATGACCGCCCGGCAGGAAGCGAATCACGAATGTGGGTCTACAGGAGCGGCGAGTATAATAAAGAACGCCCGGTCATACTATATGACTACCAGAAAACCCGAAATGGAGATCATGCAATAGAATTTCTGAAAGGCTTCTCTGGCTATCTGGAGTGTGATGGTTTCTCTGGCTACAGGAAAATGGATCGTTTAGTAGAAGAAGTGTCCGTCGCCTGCTGCTGGGCCCACGCCAGACGGGATTTTGCTGATGCGGTAAAGTCCTACGGCGAGAAGAAAGCCGGAGTTCAGGACACACTCGCTTATCGGGCGTTGGAGAAGATCGCCAGAATCTATCTTCTGGATGAGAAATTTAAGAAGCTTCCACCTCAAGAACGGAAGAAACGGCGTCAAACTACGGTAAAACCGAGGGTTGATGCGTTCTTCACATGGGTAAAAGAGCATCGGAACGATGTCCCGCCAAAGGGAAAGACCGGAGAAGGCTTTACCTACTGTCTCAATGCCGAAAAATATCTGCGCCTTTTCCTGGATGACGGGCTCATCCCCATCGACAACTCTGCTTCGGAGCGTGCGATCCGTCCCTTTACTGTTGGAAGAAAAAACTGGCAGCTGATTGATACTATCAATGGTGCGAAGGCAAGCGCAATTGTCTACAGTATTGTGGAAACTGCAAAAGCAAATAACCTCAAACCGTATGAATACCTCAGGCATCTTCTGACAGAACTGCCTCAAAGATTGGATCAGAAAAGCTCCGATTTCAACCTTGACGATCTGCTTCCGTGGTCTTCGGATTTACCAGATGCCTGCAAAAAGAAATCCAAATAAGACTCTCTGTGCTCGGCCGCTTCGGTGGCCGGGTTCTTTTTCCCGTACCACTGGTTTACCGTTTACTTCTTTTCCAGCGTTCCTGTCGGAATGTACTTCTCTCTGCAGGCAATGACGTCAGGAAAATCTATGTTGATCCACGGATTGGTTTCATTCTTCAGTTGTCTTCTGAGGCAGGAGAGCCCTGCGCCGAGTTCAACGATGGTTGCCTGAGGGTGATCTTTCAGATATTCCCGAATCTCGCATGCGAAGTCATACTGGCGAATCGCGCCTGCCAGCGCACCGCATTCCAGGTTGTACAGGATCGTAGGCGGCTTAGTTTCTCCCATTTCCTTCAGGATCCGGACGGCATCGTGATCCGGCAGGATCTGCGGCAGCTTCTTTACAGCGATTGCCCGGCTCCAAAGAGGGATGCACAGCGTTCTTTCTACACTGTCTTTCTTCAATTCACTCATACAGTTACCTCCGGATCAGCTTATAAATTTCTTCGCGTCCCGCTCAAGCTTCAGATATGTCGGGCAATCAGCCTGATGCGCTTCAAAGAACCGCTTCAATCCTTCATTCAGCGCAGACATTTCCTCTATAGCGTTCAGCGCATGGTCAGAGGCGCAGATTTTCCCGATGACAGTGGCGCACATGATCTTATAGACCGTGTATCACACTCTTCAGCTGTGTATAGCGCATCACAACGAAGATCACGTCGTAGATATCATCTTTTTTCAGCTCCCGGGT
>JAZOAJ010000097.1:0-5676 GCA_045595385.1 Lachnospiraceae bacterium
AGATTTCCTCCGAGATGGTCGCTCTTTTCAGCAAGCATTACCTTATGTCCGCGTCTTGCTGCCGTGATGGCAGCCTGCATTCCGCCGGGTCCTCCTCCGGCGATCAGAACCTTCTTCTGCTCTCTGGCCGGTTTGACCATATACCTCTGCTGAAGTTCCTGGCCTATTATCGGATTGACAGCACATTTGATAGTTTCGTTGCGCACACCTTCTCCGAAGCACTCGTAGCAGCGAAGGCAGGGAGTGATATCATCCGCGCAGTCATAAAGAGCTTTATTTGCTATCTGCGGGTCTGCGAGCATTCCGCGGCCGATCTCTATGATATCAGCCTGACCTGTAGCAATGATCTCCTCCATCTGTGCCGGATCGATAAGTGAACCGACTGTAGCGATAGGTGTCTTCAGATGTTTCTTCATCTCTGCTGCCAGATAAACATTCACTCCTCTCGGGAAGAATGCTGAAGGATGAGTTCTGCAGAACAGCTCATGATCCTCATGGTTTCCGCATGAGATATTGAACAGGTCAACGATGTCATCCAGCATCTTGGCTGCCTCTATGCACTCTTCAGGGCCCATTCCCATTTCAGACATGTCATCGCCTGAGAAACGGACCTCAACAGGGAACATCTTTCCGCAGGTCTTCTTGATCTCTTCTATTGACAGTCTGAGGAAACGCATGCGGTTCACAAGGCTGCCGCCGAATTCATCTTTTCTCGTGTTCAGTCCCGGTGAGAGGAACTGAGAGAACAGCCATCCATGTGCAGCATGTACCTGTACCATGTCGAAACGGCAGTCCTTGGCGAGCTTTGCAGCCTTGCCGTAAGCCTCGATGATCTCATAGATCATCTCTTTCGGCATTTCCTCAACAGGGCCGGCAGGAGTCATCTCCGCAACAGGGCCATAAGCTGTGCCTTCCTTGCCCCATCCGCCGCCGCGGCTTGCAAGTCCGCCATACTTTCCACCATGGGAAAGCTGTATGTTCGCGTATGCGCCATGAGCATGTATGCACTTTGCAGCTTCTGTAAGGCCAAGCCTTACACCATGTGAATCCAGCTGAAGCTGTTTATCATGGCTTCTGCCTGTAGCAGAATGAACAATTGCCTCGCCGTAAGTTACAACTGCAACTCCGCCTTTTGCCTTTTCTTCCAGATAAGCGATCATCTCAGTTGTCATGTGTCCGTCTGTTGTGATCATGCTCGGGCTTGACGGTGCTGCAAACATCCTGTTTTTAAGCCTCAGATTGCAAATGCGTAAAGGCTCGAACAGGTGCGGGTATTTTTCTTTACCTTTCATTTCTGCCATTTTCATTTTTCCTTTCAGATACGTTCAAACAGTGCTGCCATGCCCTGACCGCCTGCCATACAGAATGCGACTACTCCGTAACGAGCGTTTCTGCGCTCCATTTCATAGACAAGCTTGGTGGTAAGGATTCCGCCTGTGCCTCCGAGAGGATGTCCGAGAGCAAGAGCTCCGCCGTTAACATTGACCTTATCCATGGTCAGACCAGCTTCTCTGATACATGCGATTGACTGTGAGCCGAATGCTTCGTTAAGCTCATACAGATCGATGTCCGCATCTGTAAGACCTGTCTTGGCAAAGAGTTTTTTGATCGCTCCTACAGGACCGATACCCATAATGCGGGGATCGCATCCATCGAGTGCGAAGTCAACAAAACGGGCCCAGATCTTTTTGCCCTCTCTGATGGCGCGCTCTTTTTCCATTACAACAACTGCGCCTGAACCGTCGCTCATCGGTGAGCTGGTTCCAGCTGTTACGCGGCCATTAGGGATAAATGCCGGTTTAAGCTTTGCAAGTGTTTCCATGCTGGTATCCGGACGAACACATTCATCTTCCTCAACCCATGTTATGTTGCCCTTGCGGTCCGCAACAGGAACCGGAACGATCTGCTCTTTAAACCTTCCCTCTTTCTGGGCAAGAGCAGCCTTCCTATGGCTCTCTACTGCGAAAGCATCACATTCTTCTCTTGTGATCCCATACTTGTCGCACAGGTTTTCAGCAGTGATGCCCATGGGAACATATACTGAAGGAGGAGCTGAATAAGGATCCACGAACCTCGGTGCAGCTACCTGATAAGCCTGCTTGGGCTTTTCCATGAAATATGTTCTGTTTGAGTCACTCTCAACACCGCCTGCAACAAACACTTCTCCATGTCCTGACTCTATCATCATTGCAGCCAGTGCTATGGCATAAAGACCGGATGAGCACTGTCTGTCAACGGTAAATGCGGTAACGGACTCAGGGAAGCCTGCTTCAAGTGCGATGACACGGGCAATATTTGTATAAGTGCAGTTTGCGAGATTTCCGAATACGAGATCTTCGATCTCGGCGGGATCTATACCTGCACGTTCAACGGCAGCCTTCACTGCCAGTACACCAAGCTGAAGCGGATCTGCGCCAGCCAGTTTTCCTCTGCAGCGTCCGACGGGAGTCCTTGCTGCAGAAACGATTACAGCTTCTTTCATAATGATTTATCCTCGTTTTTTATTTGTTTTTTATGACGCAAGCGCGCCAAGAATGATCGAATACAGCTTGTCCTGTACGGAAGCAGCTCTGCTCATCAGAACGATAGGTTTCAATGCGCCTACGATGATGCCGGCTGCCTTGGCTCCAAGTAGCAGCATACCCTTACCCATGAGATTGCCTGAAACAAGATCAGGACAGATCATGAGGTCGGCATCTCCGCCTACAGGATTAGTGTATCCTTTGATCCTTACGCTTTCAGGATCCATGGTAAGATCGATCGAGATAGGTCCTGCGACATAGCAGTCTTTGAACTCCCCTGCTTCCCATGCTTTCTGGAGCGCATCTGCGTCAACACTTTCCTGCAGCTTCGGATTCAGGGTCTCAGCTGCTGCAAGGACTGCTACCTTAGGCTTCTCAAAGCCCAGGCTGTGCATTACATCAAGCGCATTTTCCAGGATCTGCTTTTTAAGTGCAAGATCCGGCTTGGTGTTCATTGCTGAATCAGAAAGAGCGAGCAGTTTATGATAGGTAGGGATCTCCATGATGTCAAACTTGGACATTGTGCGTCCTGTCCTCATGCCTGCCTCCTTGTTGACAACTGCCTTGAGCAGGTCTTTTGTCTCAAGAGTACCCTTCATGAGGAAGTCAGCTTTTCCGGAAACCACTGCTTTGATCGCCTCAGCTGCTGCCTCGGGAATGTCAGGATAGTCAAATATCTCAAAAGCATCGCAGCTAACCCCTGCTTCATCAAAAGCTGCCTTGATCTTCTCAGCATTGCCGTACAGCAGCGGCTGGATCACTCCTGCTTCCCATGCCTTATATACAGCAAGGACTGTGTGTGAATCTTCAGGAACTGCAACGGCCATTACTTTTCTCTGTTTAGTGGACAGAAATAACGGAAGCAGTTCATCTAATTTTCTAAGTTCCATATAAACTCCTTTTTAATCGAGGTTATCCAGATCAAAATTGACAGTATCGTCCTCGTAATAGATCCGTGCCTCTTCTTCTCCGTTAAGGACACGTGTTACGCCGGCTGCAAGGGCTTCCATCTCCATCTCGCCTGGTTTAAGCCAGACAGGAGCTATCCATTCGACCCTGCTCTTAAGCGTATTAATGAAGTATTCTGATCTTGCAATACCACCGGTAACGATTATGCCGTCAACCTTGCCAAATGCGGCGGTGGCGAGCTGGCCTATGCACTTTGATACCTTATAGATCATTGCGTCATATACAAGTTTAGCTTTCTTGTCTCCGTCAGCTATCCTTCTCTCTACCTCGCGGACATCATTTGTTCCGAGATAAGCGGTAAGGCCGCCCTTGCCACGGACCATTGCGCTGGCTTCTGCAAATGTATACTTACCGGAATAGCAGACCTGTGCCCAACCGATGCTGGGAAGTCCGCCCGAACGCTCCGGTGAAAATGTTCCGTCTTCATCAGAGCAGACATCCACGATAACGCCATTAACATGCAGACCTATGCTGATACCGCCGCCGGTATGGACGATGATCAGCGTCATGTCCTCGTAGCGTTTGCCCTGTTCAGCGGCATATACACGCCCTACAGCCTTTGTATTCAGGAAATGTCCCATGCTCCATTTCTTTACGAGCGGGCATCCTGTGATCCTTGCGAGATCATGCATTTCGTCTGCTGTATTACCATCATAAATATAAGCTTTGATCCCCAGTTTTTTGGCGATATCCAGACCTATGATCGCTGCGCAGCTCGAAGCATGCTGACCGCTCGGTCTGTTGCACAGTACATCGATCATCTCGTCATTTACTTCATAAGCACCCATGTGGATAGCCGGAAGGGAGCCTCCGCGGCAGGCGATAGCAGTAAGCTTGCCTGTGTCATATCCGATCTCTTCAAGGAAGGCTTCAACTGCTTTTCCCCTTAACGGTGCCTGATCAGTGGCTTTTTTATAAGCTGACAGTTCTTCAACAGAATGTGACAGCTCTTTTCTCTGCACTTCCACCCCATTTTCAAAAATAGATATCTTCGTGGAAGTTGAACCGGGATTTATAACTAAAAGATTAATGTCAGACATATATTTTTCCTCATTAACGTCAGAAAAGGCGCAGGAGCACAAAGCCCCTGCGCCGGCTTTTAAATATCAGCCAATAGCGGTCATTCCGCCGTCAGCGTACAGGATCTGTCCTGTAACAAAATCAGAAGCAGCAGATGCAAGGAATATAGCAGGTCCCATGCAGTCTTCAGGAGTTCCGATCCTCTGAAGGGGCTTGTCGTCGCCGAGATGAAGGATCTCAGGATGCTCTTCGATAAGCTTTTCCATCATGGGAGTGACTGTGTTGGTAGGTCCTATGCAGTTGCAGCGTACTTCGGGTCCGAGGTCGCATGCAGCAGTCCTTGTAAGCATGTCAAGTCCGCCCTTGGTTGTGCAGTAGCTTGCATTTCCGCCAAGGCATGCACGTGATCCACGTGTTGAGGAAACGTTTATGATCTTGCCATATCCGTTGTCCTTCATATGCTTTCCGAAATACTTCATGAGCATTGCGATACCGACTGTGTTAACCTGGAGCATTTTGATCATGTCCTCATATCTGGTATTCCACAGTTCGTTCTTGAGGTTAAGTCCCTGAGAGTTTGCAAGGATGTGGATCCTGCCCTTGTCAGCGATAACCTGGTCATAAAGAGCCTTGATGCTCTCTTCGTTTGAAGCGTCTACCTGATAAACGGTAACGTCCTTGCCGTATTTCTCTTTGATGTACTCTTTTGCTTCAAGGAGCTTCTCCATGTTACGGCTTGCAATTGAAACATCTGCGCCGTAATCTGCGAAAGCTTCAGCAATGGCACGGCCGATTCCGCCATGTCCGCCAACTACGAGTGCATTTCTGCCTGTAAGATCAAAAAGATTCATTACCATTTTAATTACTTCCTTTCTATTGTTTATGACTGATCAATGTTTCTTAACGGACCAGCGGCTTGATGCCAAGTATCTCACGAGCTTCTGCAGGAGTAGCCGGTTCATTTCCGAACAGCTTAACTGCCTTAACAGCTCTTTCAACCAGCCCTACGTTGGATGCCGGAACACCCTTGCTCATGTATACATTGTCCTCAAGACCAACGCGGATGTTTCCGCCAAGGGCAAGTGTTGCATACAGGATTGGCATATGATTTCTGCCTACACCAAATGCTGACCATGTTGAGCCTTCAGGAATATGGTTTTTAAGA
>JAZOAJ010000098.1:0-2880 GCA_045595385.1 Lachnospiraceae bacterium
GTCATTGAAGACCTTGCGGTAAAACTCCTTATACCCGTCCTCTGTGCACTCGTACGGGTGCTTGATCCATAGCGGATGTGTGTCATTGATGGGCTTCGGCTCTTCATCCTTGGCATTTTCATCCTTTTTAAGGAGATTATCAGTATTTACAAGATATATCTCTTCGGGCATGAACGAGCAGTACTTGTTCAGGACTTCCCTCACCCTGTATTCATTTGAATACTCGTAGCAGTCCTCATTCAGGTGCAGTGTGATCTCGGTTCCTATGCTGCTCTTGTCAGAAGGGCCCATCTCGAACTCTGTGCCGCCGTCGCATTCCCAGTGGACAGCTTCGGCGCCGTCCCTGTAGGACAGTGATTCGATCTCCACCTTGTCAGAGACCATGAAAGCCGAATAGAATCCAAGGCCGAAATGTCCGATGATCTGGTCCTCATTTGCCTTGTCCTTATACTTGTTCAGGAAATCGGTTGCACCCGAAAATGCGATCTGGTTGATGTACTCCTTTATCTCATCAGCCGTCATCCCTATGCCGTTATCAATAAACTTAAGTGTCTTATCGGTCGGGTTGGCTATGACCTGGATGGAGAACTCAGTTCCCTCGGGGAACTGGTATTCGCCCATGACTTCAAGCTTTCTGAGTTTTGTGATGGCATCGCATCCGTTTGATATCATCTCCCTGATGAAGATGTCCTGGTCGGAATATAACCACTTCTTGATTATCGGGAATATATTTTCGCTGTTTATGGACAGATTTCCTCTCTCTGTGCTCATTGTTTTTCCTCCTTATCCATTGGAAAAGCTGCGGTTTTCCGCAGCCCCCGATATTATTATCTATGTATATTTTAGTCTTGTAGGTGTGGGTTGTCAATACAAAATTAGCACTCTGCGTATGAGAGTGCTAACAACGATATGTCATGCGAATTTTTTGAGAAATGCCTCCACGCTTTCGTCCCACGCGTTTTCAAGGCTCTTGTCCAGCGAGAAGGTTTTGAGGGAAGTTCCTGAAACACAGTACATCTTCCCGCCTTCAAATCTGATGTTCATGAAAAGGCCGGCTATGTCAGACTCGCTGAACCTGAGCCCGTGCTTTGCCGCGAATCCTGCTGCTTTGTCAGGCGGTGTCATGAAGACTATCTTGAACCTGACAGGGAGCTTGTCGCCTTTTATCGCTTCATAGCACAGAGGCCTTATATATTGCCATCTGACGACCTTTTCAGCGGTCGCCGGTACTTCATCCGCCTTTTCCTTATCGCGTCCGAAATCAGGGTTTACGTGCCCGTCGATCGTGATATCTATGAGTGTGCTGAACGAAGCTTCGGTCACGCAGAATGAGTCAAAAACATTTCCCGCGAAAAGGGCGTTTGTAAATTTCTTTACGTTTTCGATCTCTGTCTGTCTCATTTTTACCTGCCTCCCGAATGCTTCAATGCTGCTTTAATATTATATCAGAGACCGAAGTTAACATATTGTTTTTTTTGGTTAAATGTGATATTTTCTTAATGCACGCCACCATGGCTCAGTCGGTAGAGCGACGCACTCGTAATGCGTAGGTCGCCGGTTCGAATCCGGCTGGTGGCTCTGCAAAAGAAAAGCCGCGCTGTCTGGGCGCGGCTTTCTGTTTTCTTATCTTTATTTGATCGCTTTTGTCTTTGCCTTGACGCGGTCAAATGTCTCCACGATGCTTTCATCCGGCTTTCCTGTGACCAGAGAAACAATGACAGCCACCACGATCGCGGCTATGAATGCGGGAAGCAGCTCGTAGATGTTCCAGCCGCCGCCGATAGGACGGACCATGTATTTCCACAGGAAGATCACTATCGCTCCCGAGATCATTCCGGCAAGAGCGCCCCATTTATTTGCCCTCTTCCAGAACAGGCCGAGCAGCATGACCGGTGCAAATGTCGCTCCGAATCCCGCCCATGCAAATGATACTATTCCGAATATCGAGCTGTTCGGATCACGCGCAAATATGACTGCGATGAGTGCGATAACAATGACTGTAACCCTTGCGATCCTCATTGTTGCCTTCTTGCTGAGCTTGAACTTGAATACGCTTCCGAGGATGTCTTCGGAAATGCTCGAAGAAGCTGCGAGGAGCTGCGAGTCGGCTGTAGACATAGTGGCTGCAAGTATGCCCGAAAGTACAAGGCCTGCAACAATTATTGCGAAAACTCCGTGATTGCTGAGAAGATCTGCGATCTTAACGATAACTGCCTCGGCAGCTGATGATGTCCCGAATGTCTCGATAAGGCTGCCTTTTGAAAGAGCGTATCCTGTGATTCCGATGCAGACTGCGATGCTCATTGAGATAACGACCCATACAGAAGCGATACGTCTTGAAGTCTTGATGGTGGAAGCATCTTTAGCTCCCATGAATCTGAGGAGGATATGAGGCATTCCAAAGTATCCGAGGCCCCATGCAAGTGTGGATACTACTGAGAAGAACCCGTAAGGCCCGCTCTCTCCGGTCGCCACATTGGCAGTACGGAAGAAATTCAGGTATCCGTCAACAGAGTTGCCCACAGCAATTACATTGCCGGCTCCGCCCGCAAGGTTCACACTGAATCCGAGAACTATGAGCAGCGAAATGGTCATTACTATGCTCTGGATAAGGTCTGTCGTGGAAACAGCAAGGAATCCGCCAAGGATCGTATATATGATGATAACCGCAGCTCCGACCAGCATGCTTATGGTGTAGTCAAATCCGAACAGGCTGTTAAAGAGCTTGCCGACTGCCGCAAATCCCGAAGCTGTATACGGAATAAAGAATATGATGATAATGATCGCGGCGATCAGCGCCAGTATGTTCCTGTCATCACCGTAACGTTTTGAGAAGAATGAAGGAAGCGTATATGCATCGATCTCCTCCGAATAGACTCT
>JAZOAJ010000099.1:0-2913 GCA_045595385.1 Lachnospiraceae bacterium
TACTCGCTTACAGAGATTGGTGAAGAGGTGATGCCGGCACTGGATATCCTGTATATCTGGTGCATAAAGCGCATGCAGTCTACCGGCATACCGATCGATGCTGATAACTATGTTGTCCATAAAGCTGAGAAATATGTTGAAGCTCTTAAAGGCGTAATTGACACAGATGTGTTCAAAAAGAGCATAGAAAGGAAGATCAAACGTCCGGTCGACTGAGATGCAGCAGGCTGTGATGTGTTTGGGAGGTAAGGAAATGGGAATTAATGACGGATCCCCTGATCAGGATAATGATCCTGCAATGAAGGACGCAGACCGGTTCAGACAGGCTGCGGAAAGAAACAGCAGGCGTGCGGGGAGCGGCAACGGATGTTTCGCCTTTATCCTGCTGGCTGTCATCATATTTCTTACAGTAGTACTTGTAGCACGCTGCGCAGGCGGCAGCTGATGATCCGGGAAGTGAAATATCATGAAAAAGAAATCTAACGGAAAAAACGGACGCGGCATACTATGGCGCATACTGCTGATCGTTGCGGCACTTATCTTCGCGGCTGTACTTGAACTTGGAAAGCATACCATCCTTGGATGGATACTGACAGCGATCGTTTTATTAGCGTTCATCATCATCAGGATATGGGTGCTGAAAGGCAAAGGACGTCCGGTCAGGTTCCTGGCGTGGCTGGCGCTCATTGCTGCATTTGCATGCATACTGTGGATATCATGGCCGCCGTATAAAGCGGTCCCGGCCGTGCAGGGAAAAAGCGCAGGCACCACAGAAATTGTGCATGTGGAGCAGGGGGACCTCACGGGTGTGCTGACTGAAGACGGAGCGGTTGAGGTATATGCCGGCATACCGTATGCCAAGCCTCCTGTAGGTGACCTCAGGTGGAAGGAGCCTGAGAGCGCGGATCCATGGGAAGGCGTTCTGGCAGCGGACCATTTTGCGCCGATGTCGATGCAGACCAGAAATCTGCCGATCTATTATTCCCTGGCGCAGATCATAGGATATCATGATTATGAGATATCTCTTTTCGACAATTACCGGGAGCCTGTCAGTGAGGACTCGCTGTATCTGAATATCTGGAAGCCTGCAGGTGAAGTAAAGGATCTTCCGGTACTTGTATATGTGCATGGGGGATCGCTCCAGACAGGACAGCCCTGGTATCAGGATTACAGCGGGGAAGGACTTGCCCGTGAGGACGTGATAGTGGTAAACATGGGCTACCGGCTTGGGATATTCGGATTCTTTGCCGACCCGGAACTGGCCGCAGAGTCACCAAACGGAACAACGGGTAATTACGGACTCCTCGACCAGATACTCGCCCTTAAATGGGTAAGGGATAACATTGCATCATTTGGCGGAAACCCGGACAATGTGACGCTTGCAGGAGAGTCAGCGGGATCAGCATGCGTGACTGCTCTGTGTACATCCCCTCTGGCGAGCGGGCTTTTCCGAAGAGTATGCGCGGAGAGTTCCACGGTCACTGCTCCTAAGCCTGCACATTCATTCAGGAGCCTGGAAAACGCATTCGCGGCCGGCAGGGAGACACTGGACAGATGGGGCGCTTCATCAGCGTCGGATCTTAGGGATATTCCCGCAAAAAAGCTCGCTTCAGAACTTAAGTACCATCATCACATCACCATAGACGGATATGTGCTTACGGAAACTCCTTACGAATCATATGCCAGGGGATTCCATAATGAAGAAGCCCAGTTACATGGCTATAACAGAGAGGAAGGAGCACCGTTCATATTGTTCGACAGTGCGAACCTGAAGAATTATGAGCAGAAAGTGAAGGGGGCTTTTGAGGAACCATATGCTACGCGTATCCTTGAACTGTATCCGGCCGATACAGATGCGCAGGCAAAGCGCAACTGGGCTGACCTGAACACAATATTCCTGTTTACGTACGGACACTTCTGTCTGGAGCGGCAGGCGCTTGCGAACGATATCCCGGTATATGTCTATCATTTCACTAAAGAAAACGGCAGGCTGGGGTCGTGGCACAGCGGAGAAGAGGTTTACCTGTATGGCAATATCCCGGAAGGTTCACCGCTTTATGATGAAAATGACCGTGCACTAAGCCGCAGCATGCTCCTTTATTACCGGAACTTTATAGCGACAGGTGATCCGAACGGGGAAGGCTTGCCTGAATGGCCGGCGTCAGACGGATCGTTCATGGTTCAGGAATTCGGTGACAGCATGGCTTATGTTCAGGCGCCATACCTGCAGACATATGAGATACTGGACGAGATGTATGGATATAAATGAGAAAATGATCCACATGGATAACATAAAACTTAACGCGGATGAAGACGCGGTCGTGATCATAGATCAGACGCAGCTGCCCGGAAGACTGGCCTATCTGACGCTTTCCGAAAGACAGGCCTGCTTTGACGCGATAAAAAAGCTGCAGGTACGGGGCGCGCCTGCCATCGGCATATTTGCGGGATACGCCATGTATGTACTTGCAAAACAATGGAAAGACCTGCCATATGAGGCATTCCTGAAAAATGTCAGGGAACTGGGCAGCTATCTGGTATCATCCAGACCTACAGCGGTCAATCTTTCATGGGCAGTCAGCCGCCTTGTTAATACCGCGGCAGCTGACCCCGGATCACCGGTCAGCAACATTATCCTGCGCATGGGGGCAGAGGCTAAAGCCATTCATGATGAAGACATGGAGATGTGCCTCAAGATAGCGGAGCATGGACTGTCATTGTGCAAAGAAGACGAAGGCATACTTACACACTGCAACGCGGGGCCGCTTGCGACTTCAAGGTATGGGACCGCACTGGGTCCTATTCTGCTTGGAAAAGAGCGGGGGATGAACTTTAGGGTATATGCCGATGAGACAAGGCCGCTGCTGCAGGGAGCCAGGCTGACCGCATACGAGCTCAGTCAGGCAGGAGTTG
>JAZOAJ010000100.1:0-6467 GCA_045595385.1 Lachnospiraceae bacterium
AGTTTCATGTCAGCTGGTGGCTGGCGCCGGGACTCAACATACAGAGAAATCCTCTCTGCGGCAGGAACTTTGAATATTACTCAGAGGACCCGTACGTAAGCGGAATGATTGCTGCTGCCATCACAAATGGTGTGCAAAGTCTTCCGGGAACAGGAACGACGATCAAACACCTTGCCTGCAATAACCAGGAAGACAACAGGATAGGATCGGACAGCATTATTTCAGAAAGAGCGCTTAGGGAGATCTACCTGAGGGGCTTTGAGATCGCTGTCAAGGAAAGCCAGCCGATGTGCATCATGACTTCATATAATCTTATTAACGGAGTGCATGCGGCCAATAACTATGACATCTGCACCGTTGCAGCCAGAGAGGAATGGGGCTTTGAGGGCCTTATAATGACAGACTGGACAACAACCCTGCCTGAATGCGGCAGTATTCCTCATCTGTGCGCAAAGGCCGGCAATGATCTGATAATGCCGGGCATGGAGCTTGATTACGATGATATGATACGCGCATATGAGACTGGAGAGCTCACAGATGAAGAGATCCGCGCTTGCGCAGCCAGGATCATAAATGTGATACTGCAGACTAATGCATATGAAGAGGCAACTCCTTATTTGGCAGCCGCACAATAAAAACAAAAGCTTAAAAATAAGGATATATGCATATCCGATTCATATCTATAATCAATTTAAGATACAATGAAAACAATGTGATAAGGAGAAGTCTCCTGTCCCGGAAAATGCGAAAAGAGAGGAGCCAGACATGTCAGAGCACATCGTAAAGACCACAAGCGGCAGCGTCAGAGGATATGAGAGAGAAGGGCGCATCGAATATCTTGGTATACCGTATGCGGAACCACCGGTAGGGGCGCTCAGATTCAAAAGAGCGGTCCCGGTAAAGCCATGGACGGATGTGTTTGACGCAAAAGAATACGGACCTGCTCCTGTTCAAAAGGATAAGGGCGTTGATTTGGGAGCAGAGGACTGCCTCACCATCAACATCAAGAGGCCGGTCGAAGGAGAGGATCTGCCGGTTTTCGTATACATATACGGGGGCGGATACCATACAGGGTATTCCAGTGACGGACTCTATCAAGGCAACGCTTTCGCAAGAGACGGTCTGGTTTTCGTAAACTTCAACTACAGACTCAATGTCCTCGGTTTTTATGATTTTACTACATTCCCTGGATGTGAGCATTTTGATACCAACTGCGGCCTCTCTGATCAGATACTTGCACTCAAGTGGATAAAGGCCAATATTGCAGCTTTTGGAGGAGACCCGGATAAGATCACCATCTGCGGCGAGTCTGCCGGAGGAGCCTCGGTTATCAATCACCTTGCATGTCCGGAATCCAAAGGACTTTTCAACCAGGCGATCGCTCAGAGCGGATTGCCAAATTGCGTAATGACGCACCAGACTTCGAGAGAAAATATCGAGCTCTTCTTCGAGGGTATGGGCTGGAAACCGGAGGAAGCTGCCCAGCATCTCCTCCACGATGATCCGTATACATTCTCAAAGGGAACAGATTATGTTGCGCAGAAGCATCAGTACAAGAACCCGGGAATGTTCCTGCCTGGACCGGTTCAGGATGACCTTCTTCCTGTACGTCCGATCGAAGCGATCAGAAACGGATCGGCAGCAGGTATCAAACTTATCATCGGAACCAACATGCATGAGGGAACGATGTTCGTATATCCTGAAAATACGGGATTCCCTAACAGCTGGGCCATGATCGCAGAGATGCTTGAGAAGAACCGCCATGCAAATGCTATCCCTGAGGTGGTCGGATTCTATCATCCATCAGCATCAGACTCATTTACACTATTTCAGTCTGAGATCAGATCAGAAACTGAAAAGCTGAGTGTTCCAAGAGTGACCGGTGATCTGCGTCAGATCGGTGGCGACCCTTTCATCAGATTTGCAACGGATTATGCTTTCGAGATGCCGGCGATCAAAGTTGCAAAGGCACAGAAGCAGCATACTGATGATGTATGGATGTACAGGTATGAGCTGGTCACAAAGAGCGGCGACGCCACAGGATGGAAGGCAACACATGCAGCTGAACTGCCGGCAATGTTCGACTGCCCTGACCATGAGTTCAGCCACTTCATCTACGACGGTGAGCCGGAAGAGCTGTTTAAAAAGATGGCAAACGATATCCACGGAGACTGGGTAAGATTTGCGAAGACTGGCGATCCGAATCCTGATTGGGGCAGATTTGAAGGGGATAAATCGCCGGTACGCATCTTTGACAGAGAGACAAGAACTGAGATCCTCGACCGCAGACATCTCATGCAGATCTGGGATGACATGAGATTCTACGAACTTTAACCGAAAACCTCCTAATAGAATAAATAAGAAGCAATATCTTCAGCGGAGCAGGCACCAATATGGTGTCTGTTTTGCTCTTTTTTTGTGCGCAATATTTCATCAAAAGCAACAGAATAAGAACATTTTGAAATGTCACATATCTATATACTTTGTTTAGTAAACGAGAATTGTTCCATACAGGTTCGATTATGGATATAAAAATCAGGCCGAGTCAGGCCTTTCAGGAAAGGAGCATACAAAAATGAAAGTACTCGATTCTGAACTCATGAAAAGCTATGCAAGAATGGCAATGGATGGTTTCAACCAGGGCTGGCATGAAAGAAACGGCGGTAACCTCAGCTACAGAATGAAGGATGAAGAGGTCGAAGAACTCAGAGAAGACTTCAAAGAAGGCGAGTGGAGAGTCATCGGCTGGCAGAAAGGCGATGAGTCTGCATTCCCGGGACTTGCAGGTGAGTACTTCATGGTAAGTGGATCCGGAAAGTATTTCCGCAATATCGAGATTGATCCGGAAGACAATGTATGCATCATCGAGCTTAATGAAGAGGGTAACAGATATCGCATCGTCTGGGGACTCAGAGACGGCGGCATGCCTACATCCGAGTTGCCGACACATCTAGCCAACCTAGAAGTTCTGAAGGCGAGAGATCCTGAGATGAGAGTCGTTTATCACTGCCATCCGGGCAACACTATCGCTCTCACATTCGTGCTGCCTCTCGACAGCAGGGTATTCACAAGAGAGATCTTCGAGATGGTAACAGAGTGCGCCGTCGTATTCCCTGAAGGAATCGGAATCGTACCATGGGTCATCTGCGGCGGACGTCAGATAGGCGAGATGACAGCAGAGATCATGAAGAAGCAGGATGTTGCAGTATGGGCACACCACGGAGCATTCTGCTGCGGCAAGGACTTCGACCTCGCGTTCGGACTGATGCACACAGTCGAGAAGTCAGCAGAGATCCTGGTCAAGGTACTCTCGATGAGCCCAACGAAGCTCAACACGATCACACCGGAGAACTTCCGTGAGCTTAACGCACCATTTGGAATCCAGATCAATGAGGATTTCCTCTACGAGAGAAAGTCAAACAAGATCGGTTATGTACCGGAGGACTGATCCAATGCAGAAATACTATCTTGCTATAGACATAGGAGCCTCCTCCGGCAGACATATTGTCGGCTGGATGGAGAACGGCGAGTGGAAGACCGACGAGATGTACAGATTCCCTAATGGGGTAACTGAGCTTGACGGGCATCTCACCTGGGACATAGAGAGCCTTACAGAACATGTTAAGACCGGTATAGATAAGGCAATGGCAAAGTATGAGCTGACCAGCCTGGCGATCGATACATGGGGCGTTGACTATGTGCTGATGAAGAGCGATGAAGAGGTCATGCCTTGCTACGCATACCGCGACAGCAGGACTGAGGAGTTCATACCTGAAGTACACAAGCTTATCAGCTTCACAAGACTGTACAGACACACAGGGATCCAGTTCCAGCCGTTCAACACGATCTATCAGCTGTACACTGACAAACTGGCGGGAAGGCTTGAAGGAGTCACTGATTACCTGATGGTACCTGAATATCTCATGTACAAGCTATGCGGAGTCAAGTCTCACGAGTACACCAACGCGACAACAGGCGGTATGGTGAATGCCAGGACAGGAGAATTTGACAGGGATATCATCGAAGCGCTCGGTCTGCCTGAGCATCTCTTCGGTGAGCTGACACAGCCTGGCGCTGTCATTGGAGAGTACAAAGGAATTAAATGCGTGCTTTGCGCAACTCATGACACCGCATCTGCAGTTGAGGGCATCCCGATGGATAGTGATCAGCCGTACATATCAAGCGGCACATGGTCGCTTCTCGGTGTCAAGTCGCCTGAAGCGATCACCAATGCAGGCAGTGAGCTCGCCAACTGGTCCAATGAAGGCGGTGTAGGATATGTAAGATATCAGAAAAACATTATGGGCATGTGGCTCGTAAACAGACTGAGAGACTGCCTGTGCCCGGGAAAGGACTTCGGAGAAATAGTAGCTGAAGCAGAAGCCAGCAGGTTCGAGGAGACGGTCGATGCGAATGCCAAGGACTTCCTCGCTCCTGAGAATATGAAGGATGCCTTCGACAAAGCCCTAAACATGAAGCCACAGACAGTAGGTGACTACTTCCGCTGCGCATACAGGAGTCTGGCTCTCTGCTACATGAATGCGGTACAGGAGCTGCAGCACAACACAGGCAATCATTATGAAGAGATATACATCGTGGGCGGCGGTGCTAAGAACGCTTTCCTCAACAAGCTGACAGAGGACGCAAGCGGCAAGAAAGTAATAGCACTGCCGATAGAGGCTACTGCACTCGGCAATCTGAAGATACAGGCGCAGTCTTCCGGCGAACTCGCATAATTCGAAATCACATATAATATGCCAATTATCAGGAGGTATACATAATGCTCGTAAATACATTAGTTGAGACCAAAGCAAGAGTTGGAGTATTCTCGATCGCACTCGGAGCTTATCTGCCGCAGTTTCCATCACTGGTTCCTGAATTTGAGGGACAGTATGAGGAATTCAAGAAGAATCTCCCTGATACAGTAGAGATCATCGACGGAGGAATAGTGACCACTAAGGAAAAAGCTATGGAAGCAGGCGACAAGTTCAGAGCCGCTGACGTAGACCTTGTCATCCTCCAGCTCCTCACATATGCAACTTCATACAATATGCTTCCTGCAGTAAGAGACCTCGATGTACCTGTTGTCCTCGTCAATCTGCAGAAGAAGAAAGCACCTGACTTTGCCAATACAGATAATGCTACATGGCTCGGAGAGCTGTATGCATGCGGAGCTGTCGGCGAGATGGTAGCTGACCTCGAAAGAGCAGGCAAGAGACATGCGGTTATTACTGGCGTCCAGGAGGGCGGAGACCCTGAGGCATGGGCAGAGATCGAAGACTGGTGCAGGGCAGCACAGGTCAGAAGAAGATTCAGAGACACCAACCTCGCTCAGATCGGAAGACCTTACCCTGGTATGATGGACCTCTATATAGACGAGACCAACCTGTATCATAGGATGTGGCTCTATACCAAGCAGTTTGACTGGGAGAAGATGTGGGCTATCGCTGATAACATCACAGATGAGGACGCTATCCGCGAGAAGGCACAGGACATCCTCGACACATTCGACATCGAGGGCGGCGGCACCATCGAGAAAGTCTGGGACATGGCTAAATATGTTGTGGCCTTCGAACAGTGGGTCAGGGACGAGAAGATCGCATTCGTCGCATCGCACTATGACGGATTCGCGCAGGGAGTTGCAGGCAAGCTCGACTCGATGCTGATCCCGGCGTTCTCGATGCTCATCAGACAGGGAACGGCATGTGCCGTAGAAGGAGACATCAAGGTCGCTATGGCTATGTCGATCCTCAAGACAATATCCGGAATGGGACAGCTCTCAGAGATGTACTCGATCGACTTCAATGAGGACATCTGCATTATCGGACACAGCGGATCAGGTGACTATGACATTTCAAGAGCCAAGAAGCCGACCATGAAGATCGTAGACGTATTCCACGGCAAGGCAGGCGGCGGATATCTGACACAGTTCTATCCTGAGGCAGGCCCGGTCACATACCTCGGAATCACTCAGGACAGGAATGGATGCTTCAAGTTCGTAGTTGCTGAGGGAATCAATGAAGATGGACCTATCTTCACTTTCGGCGATACCAACATGAGAACAAGATTCACATGCGGAGCAAGAGAGTTCTGCAACAAGTGGAGCGAGGCAGGCCCTACACATCACATGGCTGCAGCATCCGGAAGACATATAGACACTATCCTCAAAGTGGCTAAAATCTTCAATGTACCGGTAGATATTATTACCAGATAACAAGACGACTCCTGCCGGCTGTGCAGGAGTCGCGTTTGAACTTCGACTCTCGTAATGTACTGGAGAAACTTGAGGAGAGATACTATCAGGGAGGAACTCCCCTTTATTCTAAATAATCCCAAAGGTCGACTTCCGTCCCAAACGCTAAAAAAGAGGCTCTGATACGGAAGAATGCTTAACGTTAACAAAATGAGAAAGATGTGTATCGAATATCCGATTTTGCAGACAGTGTCTGCAAAATGATGGTTTTTAT
>JAZOAJ010000101.1:0-2458 GCA_045595385.1 Lachnospiraceae bacterium
GGACATGCGCCTTCCGCGTCTTCTTGCGGCGGCGCTTTTGGGAGGGTGCCTTGCAGTTTCGGGATTCCTGCTCCAGACATTTTTCGCAAATCCCATAGCCGGTCCGTTTGTTCTGGGAATCTCATCAGGTGCAAAACTTGCGGTTGCGCTGGTAATGATCCTGTGTCTTGAAAACGGGATAGTACTGTCAAGCGGCTTCATGGTCGCAGCTGCATTTGCAGGGTCTCTGGCATCCATGGGATTTGTACTTCTAATAGCGGGCAGGGTCAAAAAGATGGCAACGCTTATAATCTGCGGTATCATGATAGGCTATATCTGCTCGGCCATAACTGAATTCCTCGTCACATTTGCAGCCGATTCCAATATCGTCAATCTGCATAACTGGTCTATGGGAAGCTTTTCAGGCATAGGCTGGGACAATGTGAAAGTGATAGCGATCACCGCGGCATTCGGACTTATCTGCGCATTCCTGCTTGCCAAACCCATGAACGCCTATCAGCTGGGCGAGAATTACGCCAGGAGCATGGGCGTTCCCATCCGGGCTTTCAGAGTGGCACTGATCATACTTTCGAGCCTTCTTTCCGCATGCGTGGCAGCATTCGCAGGCCCGATCTCATTTGTAGGCATTGCAGTGCCGCAGCTTGCGAAAGCTCTTTTCAATACATCCAAACCTATCCACATGGTACCTGCCTGTTTCATGGCGGGAGCTTCTTTCTGCCTTTTAAGCGATGTCTTGGCGAGAACGCTGTTCGCGCCGACTGAACTGTCAGTCAGTTCGGTCACGGCCGTACTTGGCGCCCCTGTTGTTATCTATGTGCTGATCAAGCGCAGAAAGGGGGAGGCATGAGAACCGGATCTCCTGAAAGCATTGTTCTTAATACGAAGGATCTGTCGGTAGGTTACGGAAATGATCCGATCGTTCCGGACATCAGTTTTTCCGTGAATAAAGGCGAGATACTTGTGCTCATAGGACCGAACGGCGCAGGCAAATCCACAGTCCTCAAAACACTGACAAACCAGCTTAAAGCAGTTGCCGGAACTGTTTTCATTGAAGGAAAAGACATGCAGGAGCTTAAAAACTCCGAGATCGCCGCGAAAATGGCTGTCCTCATGACTGAAAGGCCGCGTACAGAGCGCATGACAGTGGAGGACATTGTATCCGCGGGCCGTTACCCGTATACCGGCCTCATGGGGATCCTTGACGAGAATGACAAGGCTGTGGTTGACAGGTCACTGGAAATGGTCGGGATGCTGAAAGAGAAAAACAAGGATTTTAACGCCATCAGTGACGGGCAGAAACAGCTCACCATGCTTGCCAGGGCCATAGCCCAGGAGCCTGACATCATGATACTTGATGAGCCGACATCCTTCCTGGACATAAGGCATAAGATAAAACTGCTGGGCATTTTGAAAAAACTGGTATTCGAAAAGAACATGGCAGTCATAATGTCGCTGCACGAACTGGAACTTGCGCATAAATGCGCGGATCACATCCTCTGTATCGGAAACGGCAGAGTCGACAGATATGGAACCGTTGAGGAGATATTTGGCTCAGACGGTTACATAGAAGAGCTTTACGGCGTTGAAAAGGGATGCTTTATCCCTGAATATGCCAGCGTGGAGCTCGGAAAAACCGAGGGTGAGCCTGAGGTGTTCGTCATCGGAGGAGGCGGCAGCGGTATATCTGTTTACAGAAAGCTCCAGAGGGAAGGCATACCTTTTGCAGCCGGAGTCATCCACGAAAATGACATCGAATATCCCGTCGCAAAAGCGCTGGCATGCAAAGTGATCTCAGAGAGCGCTTTCATGCCGATAAGCGCTGAAAAATACGAAGAGGCGGCAGAACTGATGACTCGCTGCAAAAAAGTGATACCTGCAGTAAAGCAGTTTGCGGCAATGAATGAGAAAAACAGCGAATTGATCCATGAAGCGGAAAAGAGGGGGATCATATGGCACGGGTTATAATGGTTCAGGGCACCATGTCCGGCGCGGGTAAGAGCCTTATCTGCGCAGGGCTCTGCAGAGTGTTTGCGCAGGACGGATACAGGGTTGCCCCGTTTAAATCCCAGAACATGGCACTGAACTCTTTTGTGACAGAGGAAGGGCTTGAAATGGGAAGGGCGCAGGTCATGCAGGCGGAAGCTGCCTGTGTCAAACCTGACGTGTGCATGAATCCCATACTTTTAAAGCCTACAAGCAACATTGGATCGCAGGTGATAGTGAACGGCGAAGTGCTTGGGAACATGGACGCCCGCACATATTTTGAATACAAGAAAAAACTGATCCCGGACATCCTTAAGGCATTTGACAGGCTTGCCGACAAAAATGACATTATAGTCATTGAGGGAGCAGGAAGCCCGGCTGAGATAAATCTTAAAGATAACGACATAGTGAACATGGGCATGGCTGAAATGGTCGATGCCCCGGTACTGCTTGCCGGAGACATAGACAGAGGGGG
>JAZOAJ010000102.1:0-2184 GCA_045595385.1 Lachnospiraceae bacterium
ACCGCTGTCGAAAAGGTCAATGGTCTTAAAAGAATTGCCTTCTTTTTTGATCAGTGCCGCTTCTGATATTAACCAGGTATCGCCCTGAAAATCCTTCTTGAGTTCGGAGATCGCCTGATATCCTTCACTCTCAACCTTAAAAACAGTTACAAGAATGTTTTGCTGCATGATATTTATCTCCTTTCGGCATGCTATTACAGCATGCATTATTTTTATACAATTTAATTATAATTTTATTTAAGATCGCATGTCAATTATAAGAATAATATAGTGAGCAGAAATGGCCATGGTGTGTTATGATATGCGGGAAATGAGGTCATGATAACTATTGAACAATAAACTGTGGACCAGAGACTTTACCATAATCACACTCGGCAGCGTAGTTTCAATGCTGGGAAACGCGATGTCAGGCTTTGCCATGAGCTTAATGGTCCTCGACATCTCGGACAACCTGCTGCTGTATGCGATATTCATCGCAATGTATACGCTCCCGCAGATCATCATGCCTATATTCTCAGGAGCCATACTGGACAGGTTTTCCCGCAGAAAAGCAATATATACACTTGATTTTATCTCGGCCGGGATGTATGCCGTCATGGCCGTAGTCATTGCAACCGGATGGTTTTCATTTCCGGTCTTTGCAGCGTATTGCTTTATACTCGGATCAGTCCAGAGCATATACATGGTCGCATATGAAAGCTTTTACCCGCTTCTCATAACCGAGGGAAATTTCCAGAAGGCATATTCCATTGCCAGCGTACTGGAAACATTTTCAGCTGTAATGGTGCCGGTCTCCACTTTCCTTTATAAGCAGATCGGGATGGCTCCGCTTCTCGGGATCAACGCGGTGTCGTTTTTTATCGCCGCCGTAATGGAAACGCGGATCAGAACGCAGGAGCAGTATATTGAAGACCAGAAGCAGACTCTTCAGAAAGGAGCAGGGCACGTCAGTCAGATGCTGACTGATGTAAAAGAGGGTTTCAGATACCTGAGATCAGAAAAAGGCCTTCTTGCCATCGCCTGCTACTTTGCCGTTTCTGCCATATGCGGAGGCGTTTCAAGTGTGGTGGTTCTGCCGTTCTTTAAATATACATTTAATAACGGCGAATACATTTACATGCTCGTATGGGGGTTTGGCCTTGCCGGCAGGGCGATAGGCGGAGGCATACACTACAAGCTTAAGCTGCCGGTAAGCATGAAATTCGGGATCGCTCTTACTGTATATATAGTCATATCGCTGCTGGAAGGAACGTATCTGTTCTGTCCTATACCGGTCATGGCTGTCATGTGCTTTGGTGTAGGGATAGGCGGTGTTACGAGTTATACCATACGGATCTCGTCGACGCAGAGCTATGTCCCTGATGAGAAAAAGGGCAGATTCAACGGTGCTTTCAATATGATAAGCACCGCAGGAGCGCTTGTAGGGGAAGGATTAGCCGGAGGTCTGTCGCAGGTCATGCCGGGGCGGACAATACTGTTTATCGTAATGATGCTTTGCGCAGTGGCGGCGGTGGTTTTCATAGGCGGAAACCGGAAACATGTGGCGCCGATCTACAACAGACAGAAATAAAAAACAGGTGCCGGCGGCACCTGTTTTTGCTTGAGATGATATTTATCCGGATCAGCGCTTGTCCCTGTCTACAAATCTAAGGGCAATGATAGCTGCAATGGCAAATACTATCAGCAGTATAATGAGCACGCCCCAGCAGGTAAGGACATTTGCCACTGTACTTGCGTATTCGCTGTTTACGCCATAGGTGCCTGACCATTTAATGAAGTCGTCGACCATTCCGTGGCTTTCAATATCCACAAGAATGTCAAGCAGCGGCTTTTGTCCCATGATCTCTATGTCCTTAACCCCAACCAGTGTGTTCCACAGGGTTACCATCGGCTGTTCATTGTATCGGCCTATCGCACTGAGGCTGTTCATGCCCCAATGGGAAATAGTTACGTATTTGATGTAATCGGCAAAGCCTGACAGTTCAAAGAAGCCGCCGGAGAATACCAGCTGGAAGATAAGGAGGAACGGCATGACGGTCATGGCTGTCGTAGTGGTCCTGACAATGCATGAGACCATCAGTGCCATGATGTCTGAAACATATGTTATCAAAAGGATCGTGAGCGAGACATCGAGGAGTCCCCATGGTGTGATAACGCCCATGGCAGGGATCTTGACGCCTGCGA
>JAZOAJ010000103.1:0-2532 GCA_045595385.1 Lachnospiraceae bacterium
CCCTGAACATGATCTATTCATCATCATTATTTTACTATACATTATTTTATCATTTTTTACCGAACCTGTTAAGAATGAGAATAGGCAGACTATACGAAATAACACAGATAACAGTTTTCAAAAGAAAAAGACGCCGCAGAAAAACTGCGGCGCCTTGCATAAGGTTCTGACATTTTTTGAGGCAGTCAAATGCCTGAAGAGATTACTCCTCGATATCTGCGTACATGAAGTACCAGTATCCGTATGCGGAATGCCACATACCTTTGATCTTCGGGCTCTGTAACCAGAAGTCATTGTAGTATGCTACCGGTACGCAGCCGGCTTCTTCCATAAGGATATCTTCAGCTTTGTGGAGAGCTGCGGAACGAGCTGCAGGATCTACAGTTGCTCTGGACTCTTCCATAGCCTTGTCATAATCAGCATTGTTAAATTTTCCGTCGTTGTTTCCGTTGGTGGAATACAGAAGATCAAGCATGTTGGACGGATCGGAGTAGTCGCCTACCCAGCCGTTACGTGCTGCATCATATTCACCGTTACGACGCATCGGTGTGAAGGAAGCCCACTCTACAGTGTTGACATCCATCTGAACACCGAGCTGTCCCCAAGCCTGCTGTAAGTACTCTGCAACAGCTTTGTGGTAACCGGAGTCATTGGTGGAATAAGTGATCTTCGGGAAGCCTTCGCCGTTCGGATAGCCTGCTTCTTCCATAAGTTTCTTGGCTTCTTCCAGGTTAGCTTCGTAGTTGTCGATGTCGATGTAAGGCTTTCCACCATTGGAATTAGCCATGAATTCTGTCTCGTCTGTATCGAGCCAGCCGGGGCCCATGAAGTTGCCGGCTGCTGTGTAGGTACCCTGCATGATGGTCTCAGCAACATACTTACGGTCGATAGCCAGGCTGAATGCCTTGCGGACTCTTGCGTCCTTGAAGAATTCTTTGTCACAGTTGAGGTTCAGGTAGTAAGTACCGATGATCGGGTCTACATAGAAATCGTCTGTTCCTGTAAGACTCGGAATCTCCTCTGTAGGAACGTCCTTGATGAAGGAAACTTCACCTGTCTGGTATGCGCTGTATGCAGCGTTGGAATCCTCGATCAGAGCGAAAGTAAGCTTGTCAAGTTTGATGGCGTCTGCGTTCCAGTAGTAGGGGTTCTTGCTGAAAGTAATGTGAGATCCCTGCTCCCATTCTGTCATGTAGAACGGTCCGTTGGAAACGTATGTTTCCGGAGCAGTTGCCCATGCATCACCATTAGCCTCGATGGTAGCCTTCTGAACAGGGCTTAAGGTTGCAAATGCAGCAAGGCTGCCGAAGAAAGTACAGGGAGCAGTCATCTCAACTACAACTGTCTTCTCATCGGGAGCGGTTACAGCAAGAGCATCAAGGTCGCCTTCGATCGCTTTGTCATAACCCTTAACCATGCTGAGTACTGTTTCAGCATAAGGTGCAGCTACAGCAGGGTCGCAAACACGTTTCCAGCTATACACAAAATCTTCTGCGGTAAGATCAGTTCCGTCGGACCATTTCAGACCGTCTCTCAGATGGAATGTCCATGTGAGGCCGTCTTCAGATGTCTCCCATGTCTCTGCACATCCGGGCTGAAGAGAACCGTCCTCAGCTACGGTCAGAAGACACTCAAATGCATGAAGAAGCATGTTTCCGCCGTCAACAGCACTGTTAAGCGCAGGGTCAACGGTCTCGGGGTTCGGGCCGACCTGAACTTTAAGTTCTTTTTCTCCACCGGCTGAATCAGCAGCGGTGTTGCTGTCGGAAGAACCTGAGCTACCACATGCAGCTAAACTGAATACCATTGCAGCTGCAAGTAATACAGCCATAAGTTTCTTTCTCATTATTCTCCTCCTTTGAAAAATGAAAATTGTTTTTATTATATAAGTCCTTTAACGGGCAGAGGTCATGCCGGTAGCTGCATTCATGGATGACCGGTCTGCCGGGACTTATCATCAATTACATTTGTCCAGATGGTGGCATGCCGCGAAATGTCCCGGCTTGACCTCCTTGAATTCCGGAACTTCCTGGGCGCACAGTTCTGTCGCATAAGGACATCTGGTACGGAAACGGCAGCCGGAAGGCGGATTCAGGGGACTGGGCACATCGCCCTCAAGGACGATACGTTTGTTCTGTCTGGCCTTGATGGGATCCGCGATGGGGATCGCGGAGATCAGGCTCTTGGTGTAGGGGTGCATACTGTGCATGGTGAGCTCATAGCTGTCCGCCAGCTCCACCAGTTTGCCCAGATACATAACGCCGATACGGTTGGAGATATGGCGGACGACGGAAATATCGTGCGCAATGAACATATAGGTAAGACCAAGCTCCTGCTGGAGATCTTCCATCATGTTGACGACCTGAGACTGGATGGAAACGTCGAGTGCGGAGATCGGCTCGTCGCAGACGATAAATTCGGGCTGAACGGCAAGCGCTCTTGCGATACCGATACGCTGCTGCTGACCGCCGGAAAATTCGTGCGGGAAGCGGTTTGAATGTTCGGTATTGAGTCCTACTCTATCGAGCAGAC
>JAZOAJ010000104.1:0-6411 GCA_045595385.1 Lachnospiraceae bacterium
TCTTATACAGTATTTCGCCAAGGACAGTCTCGCTCCCGGGGTAAATGTAAGCAGTATCAAAATAATTGACACCTGCCTCAATTGCTGCAAGGATCTCCCTCTCGGTCTTTTCCTTATCTATGCCCGGCCCTTTGTGGCTGAATCTCATGCAGCCGTATCCGAGTATTGTCAGCATATCTTTGTTTTTCTGGTTTTCTCTGTAATTCATGATATATCCTTTAACACAGTCTTTAGATATTGTACACTTTTTTCGTGCTTATTCATTAAGAAAGTTTACATTCTCAATAAAAAGTGTTAATATTCCAAAGTTGCAAACACAGTGAATAAGAGGTATTTGATGAATATTAAGCAGGAAAATATAAGAAATATAGCGATCATCGCTCACGTTGACCACGGCAAGACCACTCTGGTCGACGCAATGCTCGCGCAGAGCGGTGTGTTCCGCGAGGGACAGGAAGTCGTTGAGCGTGTCATGGACTCCAACGACCTTGAAAGAGAGCGCGGAATAACCATCCTTTCCAAGAACACCGCCATTACATACAACGGAGTAAAGATCAACATCATCGACACTCCCGGCCATGCCGATTTCGGCGGTGAGGTCGAGCGTGTCCTTAAGATGGTAAATGGAGTCATTCTCCTTGTAGACGCGTTTGAAGGCACAATGCCCCAGACCAAGTTCGTTCTTAAGAAAGCTCTTGACCTTGATCTCGACGTCATCGTCTGCATAAACAAGATCGATCGTCCCGAATCCAGGCCTGAAGCAGTTATTGACGAAGTACTTGAGCTCATGATGGACCTGGAAGCATCAGACCGACAGCTTGACGCTCCGATCGTATTTGCTTCTGCAAAGAAGGGATATGCTCTTAAGGATCTCGGGGATGCCCCTGTTGACCTTAAGCCGCTGTTCGATACGATCATAGAATCGATCGCTCCTCCCGAAGGAGACCCGGATGCCGGGACACAGATACTCATCTCAACAATAGATTACAATGAGTATGTTGGCCGTATCGGTGTCGGCAAGGTCGACAACGGCTCCATCGCTGTCGGGCAGGAGATACTCAGGCTCAACGCGCATAATCCGGATACCCATGAAAAAGTCAGGATCACCAAGCTCTACCAGTTTGACGGCCTGAACAAGATCGATGTCAAAGAAGCTCATGTTGGTGATATCGTCGCTCTTTCAGGAATTGCCGACCTTCAGATCGGCGATACGATCTGTTCCCCGGAAAACAGTGAACCTATCCCGTTCCAGAAGATCTCCGAGCCCACCATTTCCATGAACTTCATGGTAAATGACAGCCCTCTTGCCGGACTTGAAGGCAAATACTGCACTTCCCGTCAGATCAGGGAGCGTCTCTACAGGGAGCTTAATACCGATGTTTCCCTCAGAGTTGAAGATACCGATTCCACCGATACCTTCAAGGTTTCGGGCCGCGGAGAACTCCACCTGTCTGTCCTCATCGAGAACATGAGGCGCGAGGGATACGAGTTCGCGGTCAGCAAGGCTGAGGTCATCTACCATTACGACGAAAACGGCAAGAAGCTTGAGCCTATCGAGACTGCATATATTGATGTCCCGGATGAATTCGCAGGTACGATCATCAGCATGCTCTCTGAGCGCAAAGGCACTCTGCTCGGCATGAGCACTCTTTCGGACGGCTCCCAGAGACTTGAGTTCTCCATCCCCGCAAGAGGCCTTATCGGATTCCACGGACTGTTCCTCACTTCAACAAAGGGAACCGGCGTTCTGAACACCGTATTTGATGGATATGAGCCCTACAGAGGCGATATCGCATACAGAAAGCAGGGATCCCTGATCGCGTTCGAAGCAGGCGAGTCTGTCACATATGGTCTGTTTGCCGCTCAGGACAGAGGCACATTGTTCATTGGACCTGGCGAAAAGGTCTATGCCGGAATGGTCATCGGTGAGAACGGAAAAGCGGAAGATATCGAACTGAATGTATGCAAGACCAAGCATCTTACCAACACACGTTCTTCATCTGCCGATGAGGCTCTGAGACTCACGCCTCCTAAGATCCTGTCACTTGAGCAGGCACTGGAGTTCATAGATACTGATGAGCTCCTGGAGGTCACTCCGACAAGCCTTCGCATAAGGAAGAGGATCCTCGACTCCAGGGAAAGAAAGAGATCCAATTTCAAATAAAGCAAAACACCCCTAAACATTAAGGTTTAGTCTGAAATTTCAACCAAAACCTGCCGCTTAGGGGTTATCAATACCAACAAAAAAGGAGTTGCATCAGCAACTCCTTTTTTAAACTTCATGTTTTATTTGAATAACAGTGAGAGCAGTCCCTGTCCTCCGTTAACTGCAAGGAATGCAGGAACGAATACCAGTGAAACGACTGTCATCAGCTTGATCAGAATGTTGATCGAAGGTCCTGATGTATCCTTGAACGGGTCACCGACTGTATCACCGGTAACTGCAGCCTTATGAGCATCAGATCCCTTGCCGCCGTGCTTGCCGCCTTCGATGTATTTCTTAGCGTTGTCCCATGCACCGCCGGCATTACTCATGAAGATAGCCATGAGAACACCTGTTACAAGTGCGCCAGCCAGAAGTCCGCCAAGAGCGCCAACACCAAGAAGGATTCCTACAAGAACCGGTGCAATAATTGCTATGATCGCAGGAGCTACCATCTGCTTGAGGGAAGCCTTTGTGGAAATGGCAACACATCTTGTGTAATCAGGTCTTGCCTTTCCTTCCATAATTCCGGGGATCTCCCTGAACTGACGACGAACCTCTACGACCATCTGGTTTGCAGCCTTTGAAACTGATGACATGGTAAGTGCTGAGAAGAAGAATACCAGCATGCCGCCAAGCAGAAGTCCGATAACTACGTTAGGATCAAGGATATCGATCTTGAAGTCTGCAATTGTAACCTTGCCTGCAAAAGATGAGAACAGGGCAAGAGCTGTAAGTGCTGCAGATCCGATCGCGAATCCTTTACCAATTGCAGCTGTTGTGTTTCCGACTGCGTCAAGTCTGTCAGTGATGTTACGTACGCTCTCATCAAGTTCGCTCATCTCTGCAATACCGCCGGCATTGTCAGCGAGGGGGCCGTATGCATCAACCGCAACTGTGATACCTGTTGTTGAAAGCATTCCGACTGCTGCAAGAGCGATACCGTAAACACCGGCAGCCATGTTGCCGGCCTGGAAACCACCCATAACAGCAAATGATACAAAAATACCGACGCAGATCAGTATGATCGGAAGAACGGTTGATTTCATACCGACTGAAAGACCGGAGATGATGGTGGTTGCATGTCCTGTCTCAGACTGTTTTGCGATCTCTTTTACTGAACCATATTTGTCAGATGTATAGATCTCTGTAAGAGTACCGATAAGAAGACCAACTACGATACCTGCTACAATTGCAACTGCAGGTAAAACTGTGTGAAGCATTATTCCACTGAAGATAAATGCTACGATCACAACTACTGCAGAAGAAACATATGTACCGATGTTCAAAGCCACCTGAGGATTAGATCCTTCCTTGGTACGAACAAACAAAGTACCGATAATGGATGCGATAAGTCCAACAGCAGAAATAAGAACAGGGAACAGAACCTCTAACGGGATACTGATCCCGGCGCCAGCGCTTTTAACAGCGAAAGCAATTCCAAGTGTGATGGCTGAAATAAGCGAGCCTACATAAGACTCAAAGAGGTCAGCTCCCATGCCAGCAACGTCACCTACGTTATCACCTACGTTATCAGCGATGGTAGCGGGGTTACGGGGATCATCCTCAGGGATTCCTGCCTCAACCTTACCAACAAGGTCAGCACCTACGTCAGCAGCCTTGGTATAGATACCGCCGCCAACACGGGCAAAAAGTGCGATGGAAGATGCACCAAGTGAGAATCCGAAAAGTACATCTGCTGCCTTGACCACATCACCTGTTACTGCCCAGTAAATAAGGAATATTGCACTTACGCCGAGGCAACCAAGACCGGCAACGCACATACCCATTACTGCACCGCCCTTGAAAGCTACACCAAGTGCACCATTCATGCCTTTTGTTCTGGCAGCATTAGCTGTCCTGACATTTGCTTTGGTAGCAACTGTCATTCCGAAGAATCCGGCAAGAACTGAGAATACAGCACCTATAAGGAAGCACACTGCTGTGATCCATCCGATAAAAATACCGATTATGAGACCAAGCACAATTACGAATACTACCAGGATCTTGTACTCAGAAAAAAGGAAGGCTCTCGCGCCTTCAGCAATAGCTTTCGCTATCTCTTTCATTCTGTCGGTTCCTTCTTCCTGCTTGGAAACGATGGCTGCGAGGCAAGCTGCGTAGATAAGAGCAAGCACGCCGGCACCGATTCCGCACCACATTAAACCACTCATCATTTACACTCCTTTTTCAAAAAAATGATATGTTTCAATCAATTAATATTACGTAAAATTAACTATAAAGTCAACCGCTTCAGCCCTATTTTTGAGCATATGTAACAAGAAATGCATTAATTATTTATCTTTGAAAAAATAAAGGCAGGCAGTACCGTTAAGTACTGCCTGCTTCATTTGAGATAAAATCCGCCCCGGTATCAACCGACTGCGTTGGCCAGACGATATTCGATTATACTATCAGTCCAGCTGATTAACGGCTTTGGCAAGACGTGAAACCTTACGTGCTGTCATGTTCTTATGATAAACACCCTTTGTTTCTGCCTTGTCCAGCTCTGCTGTAGCAAGTTTAAGAGCCTCAAGAGCTGCGGCCTTGTCGCCGGCTTCGATAGCTGCATTAACTTTCTTTACAGAAGTCTTGACCTTAGATCTGATAGCCTTGTTGCGGGCTGTTCTCTTCTCTGTGATCAGAACTCTTTTCTTAGCTGATTTAATGTTTGCCATTCTAAATCCTCCACAATTTACAAGTCACTTTCGCTTAAATCTCCTGAGAGAGTGATGGATCTTTAAGCTCTGCCGCTGCATTGGATTTGCGGACGTAACCAATAACAGCAAAAGACATTTTAAGCGAACGGCAAAACAAAGTCAAGCAGTAACCTTGATATTTATTGCATTATCTGCCGCAGTTAGGGCATCCGCCCTTGTTCGTGTCATATTTGGTTCCGCAATATGCGCAGTAGCGGTATACGGGTTCCGGTTCAGGAACGGGTGCGGGTGCAGGTGCAGGTGCGGGTGCAGGTGCAGGTTCCGCTGAATGTACCCATGGAGGTGTTGTACCCTTATCAGGTGTCCATACCGGTCCGGGTTCCGGAGCCGGTGCAGGTGCAGGTGTGGGTTCAGCCGCTTTAGTATCATCAGGTCCTTTTCCGCAGCAGTCTGCCGGGATCTTGTTATCTATGGACATGAGCTTTGATGCGGTGATAACAAGAAGAAGTGAATACTCATATATGATCCTGGCAATAACCGGTCCGATAAACATGAGGATAAGTCCGGTCCAGCCATTCCATCTTGAATATGAGCCAAAGAATCCACCGTACCTTTCCACGCTGAACAGCATGAAGAATCCAATCACTATACATGCGAGCGTTGTGAAGATATAAAGCACTTTCAGTATCTTCTCAATGTAAAGTGTCTTGAAATTGAAAATGTCACGGATCACGGTAAAGAACTTATTCAGTCTGTCCTTTTTCTTTTCGGGCATTACGAGAATGCAAAGAACAACTGTTGCTCCTATTGCAAGTACTAAACCGATTATGACTGCTATTGATGCACTCATTTTTTTACCTCCTATCACTGCCTACCGGCATTTTTATTTATTTTACATCATAGTAACGATAAATGTAACTATCCCCATATTTTTTTTAACAGGATCCGGGGTGAGCGGGCAATTGAAAATGCCGTTCACTCTATGCTACAATTATCCCATCATAAACTGCTCTGTGAGGTTGGTAAATTGAGTGCATCTGTCAGAAGATCAGAAAGAGAATCCGGGATCGAGCTTTTAAAGATCATCGCCATGGTACTTATCGTACTTAATCATTTGATCCAATCACTGACCGAGGTCAATCCTAACATGCCTTTTTCTGATTATGTTCTGGACATTAATTCAAGCACGACGAACATAACAAATCTTTTGCTGGCCATAATGAGGATCTCCGGATGTCTCGGAAATGACATCTTCGTTGTCTGTTCTGCCTGGTTTTTCTTAAGCAGCAAAGGTTCTTCCAAGAAAAAGACTGTGTTCCTGGTCCTCAACATATGGGCGGTCTCGGTCCTCATGTTCGCCATAACCTACCTGTGCGGATGCGATCTGGACAGGGATGAGACTCTCAAGCAGTTTTTCCCGACATCAAATGCGAACAACTGGTTCCTGACCTGTTACATATTGTTCTACCTGCTGCATCCCTTCCTTAATTAAATCATAAATGAACTCAAAAAGCAGACCATGCTGACCACAACAGTTACTCTTGTCCT
>JAZOAJ010000105.1:0-3791 GCA_045595385.1 Lachnospiraceae bacterium
TCGAGTTCACTCATCTGAGCATTTCCACCGGCATTGTCGGCGATCGGGCCGTAAGCATCGGTAGCGAGGGTGATTCCAAGAGTAGAAAGCATTCCGACAGCTGCGATACCGATTCCGTATAGTCCCATGCTGAGGCTCTCCGCAGAGAAGCTCACATCAAATCCGTTTGCACAGAGATATGCAAGAAGGATGGCAACTGCTATTGTAACGACAGGAACAGCAGTTGAAAGCATTCCTAGGCCTACTCCGGAGATTATCACTGTAGCTGGACCTGTCTCAGCGCTTTCCGCAAGCTTCTGTGTAGGGCGATAAGAATGAGAGGTGTAATACTCGGTAGCCTGACCGATTATGACTCCTGCAACCAGACCCACCACAACAGAAAATGATATTCCCACCCAGTTCTCTATTCCAAGGAGATACATGATTCCGAATGTGGCTGCCGCGATCAGGACCGAACTGAGGTTGGTTCCCAAGCTGAGAGACTTGAGAAGCTGCTGCATTCCTGCACCTTCCTTCGTGCGGACTGTATAGATGCCGATGATAGAAAGGAACACTCCCACCGCCGCAATGAGCATAGGGGCGAATATCGCCTTCAGCTGAAGGTCAGTTCCGCCCATATAGAAGGCAGAAGCACCTAGGGCGCATGTCGCAAGAATAGAACCGCAGTATGACTCATAGAGATCCGCACCCATTCCGGCAACATCACCGACGTTGTCTCCTACATTATCTGCGATTGTCGCAGGATTACGAGGGTCATCCTCAGGAATGCCCGCCTCTACCTTGCCGACAAGATCTGCTCCGACGTCTGCAGCCTTTGTGTAGATACCGCCGCCCACGCGGGCGAAAAGCGCCTGTGTAGAAGCACCCATTCCGAATGTGAGCATGGTTGTGGTGATGATCACAAGATTCTGCGGGTCAGTGGTCGGATAGAATCCGGAAAGTATCAGCCACCAGATCGCGATGTCGAGAAGTCCGAGACCGACAACCGTCAGACCCATCACGGCACCGCTTCTAAAAGCGACCTTGAGGCCTGAATTGAGGGAACGGATCGCAGCATTTGCTGTTCTTGCTGATGCATAGGTTGCCGTCTTCATACCGACGAATCCGGCAAGTCCGGAGAAGAATCCTCCAGTGAGGAATGCGAAAGGTACCCATGGATTCTGAACACCGAATCCGTATGCAAGAACTGCGAAGAATACAGCAAGAAGAACAAAAACGATCGTTACAACCTTATACTGCTGCTTGAGGTAAGCCATCGCTCCGTCTCTTACAAACTTTGCGATTTCCTTCATTGTAACGGTTCCTTCGCTTTCCTTCATCATCTGACGGAAAAACATATAGGCAAACAGCAAAGCGACAACTGCAGCCAACGGAACAAGGTAGAACAGATTAATCATATAAAGCTGGTTTTATAGTGTATTCTGAAGTCTTTCCAGCTTAAGCTTGGTTCACAAATTTATTTTAATATTTTCAGATATACAAACGAAATAACTTAACATTTTATCAATTTTTACTATTTTTAATAACATTATTTAATTAATCTGATTATTCAATTGATAATTTCATTATATTTGCAAAACTCCGGAATTTGGTTTTGCCTTCGGAGAATATGCTTGTCCACAAAACTGCCCGGTTTTGTGGACAATTTGTTATGTAATGCGGGGTTCTCCACCAGAAGGCCCGGTTTCGTGGAAAAGTTGCGGGTTATGAGGTTTCTCCGGATCAACGGAAAAAGTCGGTTTTTTAGCTTTACTACCTTGATTGCGTTGTAACAAAGACATTATTAGAGACAATTTCCCGATGGATGGGCAACAGTCAAGTGTAGAGCGAGCCTATCGGGTGAGCTCGCGAAGCACTTGATCTGTAATCGCCGGAGGTCGTACATTCCGGCGGTGGTGCTTCGCTGATAATATTCGTCCATCAGTATACCTAGCCTTGCTATAACATTTTCAATCAAAAAATACGACGATTGTTTGATTGAAACTCACGAAAACTGCCGAAAATATAAGATTTTGCATGTTTCCCGGAGTTTGGATCAAAAAAAGGCTGTTGTTTTTGATCGTAGAACCTGATCTTCAGACTTGCCAGAATCTTTGCGTAGTTCAGGGCACCACCGCTGGCAAATACGCCAGCCAGCGGTTCTCAGCAAGCTGCGCAGCTCAGCCAAGGGCTGCTCCGCCTGCTGAGTGCCACGATCACAAAATCAATATCGGAAGTTAAACCGTCCATCAAAAGGGGCGCACATCATTTTGATGCGAAAATCAATACCGCTTACTCTAGCTTTGGGAAAAAGTCGCACAAGCGGTGCTGATATATGTAAAACAAGATATTAACAACCCGGATTTTGGATCACCGGTAAAAGTATGTGTCTAGGCATAGATGTTAGTAAGTCTGAACAGGAAGTATTTGACATCAGTCACTCCTCTGAGTTGTGCCCTGAATGACTTTATCTTGGCATTGAAAGATTCAGCAGAAGCGTTAGTAGATCTGTTGTTAAAGAAGTTCAGTACCTGGTCGTAGTTTGCTTGTATGGTTTCTGCAATCGTCTTGAATGATTCGTAGCCAGCCTTTTCGACATCGTTATACCAAAGTGCCAGTTTAGGCAAAGCATTTCCCTTGGTCTTGGAATGAGAGTATATCATCCTGAGCCGATGAGTCAGATTATATGCAGTTTCTATATCAGGATAACGGTCAAACAGTATTTTGGCTCTGGTCTTCTGCGACTTCGTCCATTTTTCAGCGGATTTAAAAAGAAGATATCTGCTTCTGGCCAGCAACTGCTTGCGCGTATCTCCATTCTCAAAGATTTCCGGCTCATACTCTTTACCGGTTGCTTTAGCTTCGGCCTTCTTTCTGTTCTCCTCATCAAGAGCATCCCAGCGGAAACGAATGCGGAGTTCCTGCAGTGCGTCAAGAGCCAGTTTCTGTACATGGAAGCGATCTGCAACGAGTACTGCTTTGGGGAAGGAGAACCGTGCAGCCTTGCGCATGGTCGGAGACAAGTCCATCGTTATTTCTTCCACCTGATCACGCAGATCCTGAGGTATGAGCCAGAGTATCTCTGCAATGTCCCAAGCCTTTGTGCCTGCGATGATTGCAACTATGGCTCCCTTCCCCCCGTGAGCATCCTTGTTGGTTACTATTGTGTAAAGTTCGCCGTCGCTGAGACTGGTTTCGTCGATACTTAACCGAGGGCCTATATTCTCGGGGAATATCAGATATCGTTCAGCATGAGCGCCCTCTTTTGTAACCCAATCGCGATAACCGCTCAGGTGGTCCTTGTACTGACGTTCAAGCTGGTCGCCATTTATGTGATAGTGCTTCTCAAGACTCCTGGCACTGATCGGGTATTGATCCAAATACCTCTTTTAAAAAAGCGGCAAACTCTTTAGAGTGCCGTGTGCCCTTTGCGGTAAGTTCATATGTGTTGCCGACACTCTTGCCGGTTGTGCGGTCTATCCACCTGCGACGTTTCACATTCAGGGTCACACGACGATCTCGAAGAGGAAAGTCGTTGATGCGGGCGGCTTCATAGAAACCGTTCTTCTCATACTCATGACCCGGAAGAGGGCTCTGAAGAACATCACGCTCCTCCAGATGGAACACGACATCCGTCGGAGTCTCGGTTATATGTACCAGTGAGAAATGGTCTAACAGTTCCGATGGGAACATCAACTTTGCCAATGATAGCATCAACTCTTCCTGTTTCATAAATTAAGGTGTCTCTGATTTAGATTACAAAGATACCTCTTGATTATTTAATCGCAAACACAGGGTTTTGCAGGTGAGCC
>JAZOAJ010000106.1:0-6635 GCA_045595385.1 Lachnospiraceae bacterium
AATGAATCCGGCAGTTCTTCGTCATTTTCCGGACGCAGGAAGTTTTTCGCGGATGCGGCTATGTCCAGCACCGCGGATATCTCGAGCAGATCCTGGCATGATAGAACACCGCCGATATCAAGCCTTTTCAGGGAAGGGATTATGTTCTTAAGTCCGTTGTATGAAGGACCGGGTTTTCTGCGCAGTCTTAAAACGGCATCAGACGTCTGGGTCTGAGCCGTCTTTATGTCATTCGGATCAGTCATGGGAAGCAGCTTCTCGCAGACACGCTTGCCTGCATCAGAGGAAGCGTAGCGGGACAGCTGACCGATGATCTTATCGTATTCCAGAGTTTTTAATGCTTTTTCATTCATTGTTAATCAGTGGGCCGGAGATTGGAGTCAAACAGCCTGTTATAGCCTGTCCATTTGCCCACACCTTCGGAAGCAGTCTTCGCAGCCTCAAATATCTCGGTCATGGACTGGATCTTGGCGTCGGTATTGTCGGCAAATGAAAGAGCCAGGGCTTCAATAAGAGCGGGCTTCTTGGGAGAGCCGTATTCAAATTCCCCGTGGTGCGCGATTATGCAGTGCTTGAGCTCACCGGCTCTCTTTGCAGGGAAGCCTTTTATCTGCGCGAGCTTTTCGTCGATCATCTCAACGCCGATGACTATGTGGCCTATCAGCTGGCCCTCGTCGGTATAGTCGTTCTGGGGGAAATCACTGATCTCCCTGACTTTGCCGATGTCATGGCAGATGGCCGCGGTGATCAGAAGATCCCTGTTGAGCGCCGGATATCTTGTGCAGTAATAATCACAAAGAAGCGCCACTGACAGGGTATGCTCCAGAAGACCACCGACAAATCCGTGGTGGATCGATTTCGCGGCTGAGTGTGTCTTAAAAGCGCTAATGAAAGATTTGTCATTAACAAAAAAGCTCTCGAGCAGAAGCCTGAAGTAAGGTGAATCAATGGAATCTATGAGTTTAAGCAGATCGCTGTACATGCCATCGATGCTTTTTTCTGACACCGGGAGATAGTCGGCGGGGTCATATGTTCCTTCATCAGCCCTGCATGCCCTGTCTATGGACATCTGGAGAGCCCCGTTAAACAGGGTGATCCTGCCTTTGACCTCGACATAGTCATTTACGTCAAATTCACCGATGCCCATGGAGTCCGGATCCCAGATCTTGCAGGCCAGAGAGCCTGTCTTGTCACTGAGAGTCACATTCTCATAGTTCTTTCCGGTCTTTGTCTGGGCAAGATTTTTGGCTTTGCACAGATATGTTCCGATAACTGTATCGCCTTCTTTGAGAGTGTTGATATATCTCATCCGAATCTCCTTTGAATGAATTCTCTGATGGTGCTGTCGTATGCCTCCTCATCAGCTATGCGCAGATGGGAATGCGCACCTTCTTCAAACCATACGATCTCCTTGTCCTTGGAGCCGCATCTGTCAAAGAGCATCTGCGAGCACTTCGGCAGCGAGGACTGATCCTTTTTGCCGCATAAGAACAGGAACGGCACCCTGACTTTGTCTATGAAATCGATCGGCCGTGACTTGTATACGTCTGTACCGGTGTGTTTTTTTAGTTCGTGCATGACCATCTGCATGACCGGAAATACCGGTTTGTGGATCTGGTTCATGTGCCTGCGGAAAGTCTCGGGGAAGCTGATATAGCCGCCTTCAGATACTATGGCCTTGATGAAGCCGGGAAAGTCATCCCTTGAAGCAAGAAGGACGCAGGTTCCCGCGCCTATGCAGATGCCGTGCAGGATGGTGGTATCCATGCTGAACCTGTCATGAAGAAGCCTTGCCCAGGCAAGGATGTCTCCGTCCTCTCCCTTGCAGACATAGTTGTATTTCCCTTCGGAATTGCCGTGGGAGCGGATGTCGATCACGAGTACATTGCAGCCTGCTTTGTGGTAGGGTATCGCAAAGTAGTATGAATACATGAGCGATTCGCTTCGGCCGGGTATGATGATAGCTGCTTTGTCAAAACCGAAGTCGTAGTACTCACCGCAGAGCCTGAAGCCGTCATTTGTAACATCAACTTCAGTCATTTTAGCCTTGTGCTGCCGGGCCCAGTCACAGCCCCTGTTCCACATTTCGAAATGCTCCTCGTTTTCAGGAGCGGAACACTCGCGGCCCCATTTGTCGGGGGAAGTGCGGACCAGCATGTCATTATAAACACCCCTGGCGATATTGCGGCAGTAGAAGAATGAAAATACGCCTCCGCTGACCAAAAGAAACAATATTATCAGTATTATTATCAATAAAGTAGACATGAAATGAGTATATATCATATGAGTGTTTTTTTCTATAATTGTTTTTGCGACAGAAATGAGTTAAAATGTCTCAAAATCAGCAGTTTTTAAATGCTTGCGGCACATTGTTCATTGAATCAGATGCTCCCATGGGATACAATCAGCAAAGTGTATCGATACGGCAGGACCGTATCACGGGAGGAGGAAATTAAAATGAACAATTTTGCCATTATTGCAGATCCTGCAAGCGGAATGAGCAGCGCACTCAGAGCGAGATTCGGTATCGATGATATCATCCCCGGACATGTAACATTTCCGGATGGAACAGATCATCTTGCCGACCCGGACTGGATCACAGTGGACCCCGATGAGTATTTCGGCTCGATGGCAAAAAAGAAAGCCATATACAAGACCGGAGCACCGAACTCTGAAGAGATCAAAGAGACAGCCGAGAAGTTCCTGAAAGAGGGAAGAGATGTTCTTCTGATAACTCTTTCTTCAGGAATGAGCGGAACATATAACATCTGCTGCGCAGTCCGCAATGAACTTAAGGCAGAGTATCCTGAAAACAAACTGGTAGTTGTCGACTCGCTCCGTTTCTCTGCAATGATGATCCTCATGAACATCAAGGCATCACAGATGCGCGCAGAGGGAAAGAGCATTGAAGAAACAGCAAAGTGGATCGAGGAGAACAGGAACCGCTTCAGGCAGGCAGGCCCGCTTAACGATCTCATGTTCCTTGCAAGGACAAAAAGGATCTCGGGCGCAAAGGCATTCTTCGGACAGCTTGTCGGAGTGAACGCTCTCGGTGATTATGCTCCTAACGGAGTATCAATGGTGCTTACAAATGTAAAGGGAACAGACAAAGCCTTAAAGGCGGCTGTTGAATACATGAAGCAGACCATTGAAGGCGCCGGGGACCAGATCGTACTTATCGGCCACTCATTCAGGGCAAAGGAAGCTGAAAAGCTTACGGCAATGGTCGAGAGCGAGATCAAACCCGCCGAGATCATCCAGCTGAGGACAGACATGCTCTGCGGAGCAAATATCGGACCGGGCATGGTAGCTGCATTCTACTTCGGAAAGGAAGCGACTGCAGACATGGCCTGGGAGAAAGAGGCAATGCAGAAGATTGCTGAGAATCTGAAATAGGGAGGATTTTAAATGAGAGATTTTGTTATTTTCGGAGATTCCACCTGTGATCTTGACAAAGAGATACGCAGCAGATACGGCATCGATTATGTCCCGATGAATTATATTCTTGACGGCAAGGAGTATCCGGCATCACTTGACTGGGAGTCTCTTTCTGTCAAGGAATTCTATGACGCAATGAGAAACGGCAAGAGGATCACCACCACACAGGTGCCTGTTGAAAGCTATGAGAAGAGGTTCACCGAAGCTCTTGAAGAAGGAAAAGATGTCCTGTACATCTCGTGTTCCGGTGCGCTTTCAGGTTCGATCAATCAGGCAGTCCTTGTAGCACAGGAGCTGGTTGAAAAGTATCCGGGAGCTTCCATCAGGTGCGTTGATGCCAAGAACAGCTCATTTGGTCAGGGCATCATGCTCATCTGGGCAAGTGAGATGAGAGCCGCAGGCAAAGATGTCGATGAAACTGCGGACTATGTCGAAGCAAATAAGCTGAAAGTCCATCAGGTAGCATTTCCCGCAAGTCTGTCTTATCTTAAGAGAGCAGGCCGCGTGACTGCGTCCAGTGCTTTCTTCGGAAACCTCATAGGCATTAAGCCGATCCTGATCTCAGACGCAAAGGGACAGAACTTTGCGGTCAAGAAAGTAAAGGGAACACAGGGAGCCATTGAGGAGATCACAAGCATGGCTGCCGAAGAGATCAGAAATCCGGAGGATCAGGTCGTATATATCTCTCACGCGGATACTGAGGAGACAGCCCAGGCCATTAAGGAACTGCTTGAAAAGAAAGTCAGCTGCAAGGAAGTTGTATGCGGCTACATAGGACCGATCGTCGGAGCATCAGTAGGACCAGGAACAGCAGCTATATATTTTGTAGGGGATGAAGTAACAACAGTAGGCGAGGCGTAATACATGGCACACACAACTCTTGACGGAGCAGATCTCAAAGAGCTATTTGCAGGCGGCATGGCCAACTTAAAGCTCAATGCCGCCGTTATTGACGAACTTAACGTATTTCCGATCCCTGACGGGGATACCGGAAACAACATGATGATGACTATCGAGGGCGGAGTCAGGGCAGTTGCCGATTCCGACATAAAAGACGTTTACGAATTTTCCAGAAAATTCGCCAGAGGCGCTCTTCTTGGCGCCAGGGGAAACTCCGGCGTCATCCTGTCACAGTTTTTCAGGGGATTCTCAATGGGCTGTGAAGGAGTGAGCTCTCTTGATACGAAGGGCTTTGCAAAGGCAATGAAGGCCGGAGTGGACAGGGCATATGAAGCGGTCATCACACCGACTGAAGGAACAATCCTGACAGTCATGAGAGAAGGCTGGGAATACCTTGCCGGGCACGAGGACATCAGGGATTTTGATGAACTGTTTAAAAAATTGAATGCCCGCATGGATGATTCTCTTGAGCATACGCCGGATCTTCTTCCCATACTTAAGGAATCCGGAGTCATAGACTCGGGCGGAGCCGGTCTCCTGTGCATCTTCCGCGGAATGGAAAAGACGATCAACGGGGAAAAGATAGAAGGTCTTGAGGATTTCAGCAGCGAACAGTCCCACTCTGCGGCACAGAGCTTTGACGCGTCAAAGTTCAATGCCGATACCGAGATGGAATTCGGCTACTGCACAGAGTTCATTCTCCAGCTCCAGAATGCCAAGGTAGACATTCCCTCGTTTGACATCAGGACGATAATCAGTTACCTGGAGTCGATAGGAAACTCCATCGTTGCGATAAAGGACGATGATCTGGTAAAAGTCCATGTCCACACATTCACACCGGGAAAGGTGCTGAACTTTGTACAGCAGTTCGGTGAATTCATCACTCTCAAGATCGAGAACATGATGATCCAGCACAACGAGAACAGCGTGTTCAGCAAGGATGGAGCCCTTACACCGCCGAAAGCGGAGCATAAACAGATAGCCGTTGTGACGGTTGTGAACGGAGAGGGCTTAAGAGAACTCTTTACAGAGATCGGCGTGGACATATGCGTGGACGGCGGACAGACCGAGAATCCATCGACAGAGGATTTCATAGCCGCATTTGAAAAGCTTAATGCCGATGACATAATAGTCCTTCCCGGAAATTCAAACATCGTCATGGCTTCGACCCAGGCGGCAGAGCTTTATACAGCTGCAAGAGTGCATGTGGTCAAGGCAAAGACAATTGCAGAGGTATATTCAGCGATCTCCATGATGGATCTGACTGACGGAGACTGCGGCAGAGTCATCGACGAGATGGAGAGCTGCATAGAAAATACCAGCACAGGGCTTATAACAACAGCCATCCGTGATGTGGACTACGAGAATATCTCGGTTAAGAAGGGACATTACATCGGTCTCGACGGACACCAGATACTTTCGGATTCCGAAGACAGGATAGATGCCTCAATAAAACTGCTCAAGGCAACCGACGGCATTGAGTCCAAGGAGGTAATCTCTGTTTTCTATGGGGAAAACGTACCGGAAGAAGAGACAGAGCGGCTCGGAGAAGCAATTGAGCGCGAGCTTAGCTGGGTTGAATACGGATTCATCAATGGCGGACAGAAAGTATACGACTATATATTCTCAATAGAATAGGATAACTGTTATGGGTAAAAAGATAATAGTTGACATATGTGGAGCCGATAAGGCTCCACAGGTCATTGTTAGAGGAGCGGTCAGAGCACTTAAGGAACAGAACGAATATGACCTTGTCATTGCGGGACCTCAGGGTATAATAGAGGAAGCATTTGCCATGGAAAATGCAAAGATCCGTGACAGGCTGGAGATCATTCCGGCAGATGAAGCAGTTACCAACCATGATGATCCGATCGAGATGATAAAGGGCCGGAATGGCACCAGCATGGTAAAAGCACTCTGCGCGCTTAAGGAGCATGACGACTGTGCCGGGATGGTATGCGCCGGGAGTACGGGCAGCCTCATGGTGGGATCGATATTCAGGCTGGGACTCTTTAAAGGGCTTAAGCAGCCGGCGCTTTCAAGCGCATTGTTTAACATAAACGGCAGATATTTCTGTCTGGTCGACTGCGGGGCAAATGTAAATCCGGCGGTCAAAGACATGAAAAACTATGCACGCATGGGGTCTGCGTTCATGGAAGCCATGAACGGTGTCGAAGCCCCAAGGGTCGGACTTGTAAATGTCGGAAAAGAAAAAGGCAAGGGCAATGACCTTGCTAAAGAAGCCTACGCAATGCTTGAAGCCGATGAGAGCATCAACTTCATCGGCAACATAGAAG
>JAZOAJ010000107.1:0-4912 GCA_045595385.1 Lachnospiraceae bacterium
GCAGCTGCTTGCAAATGCCGGTATAGCGATCCTTTCAGCAGCAGCAGTAACTGTTCTGGCCCTTCTGTGTGACAGGGACTTCAGGACATATACAAAAAAAATGCTCAAACGCAGACACAAGAGCAGTATTTAGATTATTGAACATTAACGATCTGTGATGTATAATTACATCGCATACTTGCAACATTTGTTTTCGTGCGTCTTTTTAGGGTACACGCGGGGTAGCCAATGAAAATCTGTTTAGTGGGATCATCAGGGGGTCATCTCACGCACCTGAAAATGCTTAAGCCATTCTGGGAAAAACATGAGCATTTCTGGGTGACATTTGATAAGGAAGATGCAAAGTCTCTGCTTGAAGGAGAGACTGTTTATCATTGCCATTTTCCGACAAACAGAAATCTGAAAAACCTCATTAAGAATACATCGCTTGCGAGGAAGATCATCAAACAGGAAAAACCTGATCTGATAATCTCATGCGGAGCGGGTGTGGCGGTTCCTTTCTTTTATATCGGAAAGATGAAAGGCGCCAAAACGATATACATTGAAGTTTATGACAGAGTTGATTCTTCATCAATGACAGGGAAACTTGTTTATCCGGTTGCAGACCGGTTCATAGTCGAATGGGAAGAGATGAAGAAGGTTTATCCGAAGGCGATAAACCTCGGAAGCATTTTCTGATACCTGTGAGGTAATATGTTATTTGTAACTGTCGGAACACATGAGCAGCCGTTTGACAGACTTGTCAGATGTGTTGACGAACTGAAGAGGGACGGACGGATAAAAGAAGACGTATTTATCCAGACCGGCTATTCTTCGTATGAGCCAAAATACTGCAAGTGGAGTTCCATGGTCCCGTTCACAGAGATGGAAAAACTGGTAAATGAGGCACACATCGTGATCGCTCATGCAGGACCGTCCAGTTTCATTGCCCCCATTAAGATCGGTAAGATCCCGATCGTTGTTCCAAGAATGAAGAAATACGGCGAGCATGTCAATGACCACCAGGTCAAGTTCGCGAGAGTGGTTGCTGAAAGACAGAACAACATCATTCTTGTAGAGGATGTTTCCACTCTGGCTGATGTTATAGAAAATTATGATGATATCGCTCTCGGGAAATCTACTGACATTAATTCCAACAACGAGACATTCATCAGAGAATTCGAGATGGTCGTTGATGACCTCATGAGCAGATGACTCCTTCTGTTTGTATTTTACTCTGTACCTATAATGGGGAGAAGTATCTGCGTAAGCAGATAGACAGCCTTCTGAACCAGAAGGACGCAGACGTGGCTATCATGGCTCACGATGACGGCTCCACTGACGGTACGGCTGATATTTTAAAAGAATATAAGATCCCGGTTTTCGGAGAAGGACACCTTGGGGCAGCCCATGGCTTTTTTTATTTAATGGAACAGGCTCCTAAAGCAGACTATTATGCTTTCTGTGATCAGGATGACATCTGGGACGAAGATAAGATCTCTGTTGCCGTAAATGCACTGGGCATGTCGCAGAAGCCGATGATCTACTGCAGCAGCACCAGACTGGTATCCGAAGATGGGGCATTTGTAACCACTCACCGTGTGGACAGTTCCAGAACACTTCCTTCCAGGCTGTTCTATTCCAGCATTTCAGGAAATACCATTGTTTTTAACAGTTCAATGAGAGATGTGGCACTGATGCATCATCCTGAAATAATGGTGATGCATGATTCGTGGCTTGTGAAGCTCTGCATCGCTGTTGGAGGAAGGCTGATCATAGACGAAGATGCTCATATTGATTACAGGATGCATGGCAGCAACACCATCGGCATGGAGCTGAACCTAAGCCAGAAGATAGGTAAATTCAAACGGGTAGTAAACGGACAGGGAGAAGGACAGGAACTGATAGACATATGCAGCCTGTACGGGCTTATGGTAAAGCCGGAATACAGAATGCTCGCTGCCGACACCGAGAAGAGCAGAACGGATCCGAAGATACGCGCCAACTTCATGAAAGAGCATGGCATTGACTTTAAGAACAGGGGTTTTAACATGGCATTTGCCATGAAAGTCAAAAAGGGGAATCTATGAAACTGTCGCTCATCTGCATAGCAAATGACCGGAATATGTATGACGGATTCCTTGAAGATCTGGCTGCACAGAGATTCAAGGATTTCGAGCTGATCACCGCGATGAACATGAACGGTGAGTATAAAGGCGCACGGGAAGCATTTAATGAAAATGCATCCGCTGCAAAAGGACAGTATCTTATGTTCATTCATCCGGACATAAGATTCCTGGATGAGAATGCGCTTGGAGACCTGGCTGCGGTGCTTGACAGCGAAATGCCTTTCGGAGTGCTCGGAGTAGCGGGTGCTGCGCCTGACGGCAAAGGCGGGCGCGACATACTGACCACCATTGTTCAGGGACCGGATAAGGCAAATGTAGGGAAGAGCATTTCAGGAGCGATCCCTGTTCAGACTCTCGATGAATGTTTGTTTGTGGTCGAGAGAGAATACTTCAGGAAGCACCCTTTTTCTGAAATGGAAGGATGGCATCTGTACAGCGTTGAATACTGTCTGGATGCCATAAAGGACGGCATGACGAACAAAGCCATTCCTTCAAATGTATGGCATCTGTCAGCAGGCGGATCGCTCAACGAGACATACATGGATCAGCTTGAGAAACTGATAGAAAAAGAAAAAGAAGACTTTGAACTCATATGCACGACTGTAAAACCATGGAAGACAAGAGGCAGGAGTGCAGCGGCATACAGAAAGTATTACTACTATAAACAGCTGGTAAAGCGTAAGGTCAGATGAGATTCAGCATACTTGTTCCAATCTATAACGTGGGGAAATGCCTTGATGAAATGCTCACCAGCATTGATACCCAGACATACAGGGACTTTGAACTGGTTCTTGTGGATGATGGCTCAACAGATGGGTGCCAGGATGTATGCGATGAGTACTGCGCGGCAAACAGCAATGCAAAAGTGATCCATAAACCGAACGGAGGCCTTATATCGGCCAGGAGAGTCGGGATCCGCCATGCGCTTGGCGAATATGTTCTCTTTGTCGACGCTGATGACATGTTAAAGAGCAATGCGCTTGAGGAGATCAACCGGGTGATCGAAGAGCATTCAAGTGACATAGTCATTTACAATGCGGACATATTTGACGGAAAAAACAGGCAGCCTTTTTTTGAACATGAACTCCCGGAAGGCCCGGTAAAGGACAAACGTGTTATATATGATAAGCTGTTTCTGTCTTACAGCATGAACTCCATGTGCCTTAAAGCGGTGAAGAGGACACTCTTTGATGCTGAAAGGGATTACAGTGGATTCTATGACTGCAGCGTTGCTGAAGATCTTCTTCAGAGCGTGCCTGTATACATGGCGGCAGAGAACATATATTATCTGGATAAAGCCCTTTATGATTACCGTACAGATTCAGGGATGACCCATAAATGCAACCCCTCTTATTACAGCTCGAACCGGAGGATCAACCTTGACATAAGGGAAAGACTGAAGAATGAGGGGATCGAAGATCTTGACAAAAAGGCTGCTTTCCATATCCTCATAGCTGCATATGCAGGGACAACCCAGATGAAATATGCAGACAGAGCGGATAATGGGCTTCTTGAAAGCATACGCTCGGATGATGAATTCCAAAGATCCTGGGACCTTGTATGGAACAGTCCCTACGCGGGCTTCTTCAGCAAAAAACAAAAGCTCCTGTTGAAGCTGCTGCATGACGGAAATTTCGGAATGATAAAATTGCTCCTTAAAATAAAGGGCGGAAAATGATATAGTAATCATATAAAAATGAAACAGAGGTTGTAAAAATGAAAAAGTACAGCAAAATCATCAGCATGATACTTGTTATCGCCGTTGTATTCAGTATTGCAGGATGCTCGAAAAAAGAGGTCGTGAGCGTGGTAACCACAACACCTGAAACCGTTGAAGTGACAACTGAAGCTCCGACACAGGCTGAGACTGCGGTCGAGACCACAACTGAGGAAGAGACAACTACACTTGTGGCGCCTACTGAACCGATCGATTTTGTTATCTTCGGATGCGATACACAGGCAGTTACTCCTGTGGATGACCGCCGCTCTGATCTTATCAAGATCGTAAGGATAGATCCCAGGGATGAGACCATCAAGTTTATCGGTATTCTCCGCGATACAAAGGTTCCCATCGAAGGCCACGAGCCCCAGAAGATAAACGGCGCGTTCATGTATGGAGGAGCCGATCTTGCTCTTAAGACCATAAATGAGAACTTCGGACTGGATCTTCATAAATACATAATGATCAACTTCGCGAACATGATCTGGATGGTCGATGATATCGGCGGAGTAGAGGTTGAGATCTCTGATGAAGAGGCTGTGGCAATCAATAAGCAGGCAGCAGATTTCACAGGCCAGGGAAGGATGGATAAGACTACCGAGCTTGAAGGCGGCGGTCTCGTTACCCTTAACGGTGTCCAGGCACTTGCGTTCTGCCGTACCAGAAAGATCGACAGCGATTATTTCAGGTCAGCAAGACAGAATAAGGTCCTTAAGGCGATCATTGAGAAATTAAAGGACACACCTGCGGATAAATATCCTCAGATAATAGACGACCTTTTCAGGAACACTGAGACCAACATGACTCTTGAAGACATAACTGTATGGACCATCATGAATCTCGGGGATTATGAGTTCTCAGGATACATGGTCCCGGATGAGAACTATGAGTATGACGTATACGGCGGAGTTGATGATAGCGGAAGCTGGGTATGGAACTACGATACGCTGGAAGCAGGCGAGAGGATCAAGTCCATACTGGACGGAACATTCGAGCCGTTAGACAGCCAGAATGAATACGGCGAAGCTGATACGATCCATGACGGTATCGAAAAGGGAAGCCTTGATCTGGAAAAAGACTGGTG
>JAZOAJ010000108.1:0-4125 GCA_045595385.1 Lachnospiraceae bacterium
AGCGGGATGAATCCCTCCGCCATCAGCTCCATCCTTTCGATATGTATGTTATTCCTGTCATATTCCATGCCGTTCAAACGGTATATCTCCTGCATGAGCAGGTCAGGTTTCAGATTGTTCTCCGAACCGCCCTTAACCGTGAACCGGAAAATGTTCCCGTCTGTTTCCATTTTGAGGACAAGCGGCCTGATGTCCGTCTCAGACTCCCCGGACTTTGTCTTTTTGACAGCGACATGCGAGTCCGCATTCATGAACATTCCTGCGTCAGGCACGGGCCCGCAGACAACATCAACTTCATATGAAGCGTATTTCACGGCTGCCATTCCCTTGGCAGCGCCTTCATTTATGACATGTACGCTCATCACGTCAAAGCCTTCGCCCATCTGCTTATCGAGCGAGCTCTGTATGACCCTTGTATCCTGGCCGTCCGCGACTTCAGCGTCCAGATAGTCGCCCCTGCTGGTGACGCCTACTCCGAGCGGCTGGGCGAAGTTCATCTTCTGATGGGGGCTGAACCCTTCAGAGTAGATCATTTTCACACCTGCCCTTATGAAGCCTCTCTGAAATGACCTCATTATGTCCAGGTGTCCAAGGTATTTAACTCTTTCTTTTCTTGCAAATTTTACTCGTATCTTCATTTTGTCCTTCAGTAACAGTGCCCTGTCGGCTCCGTAAACTGTGACCTGTCAGCGGTGCATATTCCGCAGCCGTAGCTCATGGCTCCGCAGCCCGAGCACGCGTCACGGCAGTTTGGTGTTACCGTGCCTTCCATCGCCCTCTGCCACTCTCTCCTCATGAAGGCGGGGGTTACGCCGGCGTCAATGAAATCCCACGGCAGGATCTCATCAAGGTCTCTGCCCCTGTATACATAGAAATTAAGGTCTGCGCCTGCTTCTTCGCATGCCCTCAGCCATCTGTCGTAGTCAAATGTCTCTGTCCACGCATCAAAGATGCCGCCGTCGTTATAGACGTTCTCTATCACTTTGCAAAGGCGCCTGTCGCCCCTCGCAAGGAGTCCTTCGATGACGGAAGTTTTCGCGTCGTGCCAGATGTATCTGATGGCGCGCTGGTTGAGGCAGGACTTTATCGCGGCGTTGAGCGCTGCGGCTTTTTCAAGATAGACGTCAGGCTCATACATCCTCGCGTACTGGAAAGGCGTGAACGGCTTGGGGATGAAGAAGGACGTGCTGACAGTTATCTGCACCTTGCCCTGCCTCTTCTCCTTCGGGACCGTATCGTAAAATGTCTCCGCGATCAGTTCGGCCAGTTCGGCTATGCCTTTGATGTCCTCTTCTGTCTCTGTCGGAAGGCCGAGCATGAAATACAGCTTTACCTTCTGCCAGCCTCCGCTGAAAGCGAGCGTCGCGCCGTGGATTATGTCATCTTCCGTAAGTCCCTTGTTGATGACATTGCGCATCCTCTGGGTGCCTGCCTCGGGGGCAAATGTCAGCGAGCTCTTCTTGACATCCTGGACTTTGTTCATGACGTCAAGCGAAAACTCGTCTATCCTGAGGGAAGGCAGGGAGATGTTCACTTTGCGCTCCCCCATTTCGGCTATAAGGAAGTCGAGGTATTCCCCAAGGAACGGATAGTCGCTTGAACTGAGCGATGAAAGCGAGATCTCGTCGTATCCCGTGTTGTCTATCAGGTACTTTGAATAGTTTTTGAGCGTCTCCAGGGATTTGATCCTGAACGGCCTGTATATCATTCCCGCCTGGCAGAACCGGCATCCCCTTATGCAGCCTCTCTGGATCTCAAGCACCGCCCTGTCCTGCGTTACCTGGACATAAGGGACGACCGGAGAATCCGGATAAGGTGCTTCACTGACGTCCGTAACGACCTGTTTGCGGATCTTTTCGGGAGCGATGCCCTCATACTCTGTCTTGGGGCCGAAATGCGATATTTTCCCGTCTGCTGCGTACTGTGCCTCATAGAACTGCGGTACATACAGTCCTTCTATCCGCGCGGCTTTCTTAAGGAAGTCAATGCGTGTTCCGCCTTCCGCTTTATTTGCCTTGTAGGCGTCCACAAGGTCGAAATAAACGGTTTCTCCCTCACCGATATAGAAGATGTCGAAAAAGTCCGCGATCGGCTCGGGATTGAATGCGCAGGGGCCTCCGCCTAATACTATCGGGTCATCTTCGCCCCTTTCCCAGGAGTGGAAAGGTATGCCTGAAAGGTCCAGTATCTGGAGCACGTTGGTATAAGCCATCTCATACTGGAGTGTGATGCCGAGGAAGTCAAATTTCTTAATGGGATCCTGCGATTCAAGGGCAAAGAGAGGTATGTTCTCCTCCTTCATGATCCTGTGAAGATCCGGCCATACGCTGTATACGCGCTCGCACCATATGTCGTCGCGCGAGTTGAACATGGAATAAAGGATCTGTATGCCAAGGTACGACATGCCGATCTCATATACGTCAGGAAAGCACATGGCTATCCTTACATCAACTTTATCCCTGTCTTTTATTATGCTGTTTATCTCCCCGCCGGTGTATCTGGCCGGTTTTTCGACCGACATCAGCACGCGGTCGGGAAGTGCCTGTTTATATGTCATTCTCCGCCTCTTGAGTTTCTTTCGTTAAGGTCCATCAGGATCCCCTCAAGGTAATGGACAAGGATCCCTGACTTCGGGCCCATGAAATAAGCCGGGTCGAGCTCACTGTATTTTATGCTCTTCGGGCCGCCGTTCTGTGCCCTTTGGTAAAAGCTGTCTACCTCGCTGAACCTCATGTAGTAATACTGGTTGCGCTTGGTGAAATAGATAAGGACGAAAGATATCCCCTGCTGCTTTTCAAAATCCCGCATGAACAGGTACTGATGCTCGTGGATATTTGACAGTGCAAATGTATCGAGCGAGCATTCCTTTGCGTCAAAGCAGACAGGATAACCCTGCACAACGCCGATGAAGTCGACAGTACTTTTCTTGTCAAAATACGCAAGGGTGATGTGCCTGTCGTTATCCATCCTGACAGGAGTTATGGGGGTCGGGATCTTCTGGATCAGGGCCAGGTTAAGATCCCTGTATTTTTCATTAACCGAGTTTATCGTCTCCTCAAGCTGGGAGCCTCTCAGGCCTCTGGAACCCCAGGTAGCCATATGTTCTCTCCTTCCAGCACTTTTCTGAACATGATGGGGATGTCCGCTGTGACGTCCTTCCCGTTCAGATATCCCAGTATGCCCTTCATTGATGCGAAATGTATCCTGTATGCATGCAGCATCTGTGACTTAAGGGCGTATTTTTCCTTCAGGTATTCATTCAGTCCGCTATCCCCGTATTTAGGATCTCCGGCCACAGGGTGCCCGAGATGGGACATGTGCGCCCTGATCTGGTGCGGTCTTCCTGTGATAAGGTCAACTTCAATGAGTGTCAGGCCATTCCCGGCCGCAACCGGTCTGTATCCTGTGATGATCCGTACCGAACCCGCAACTTCCATGTCAGTTATGCTGACAGTATTTGAATCAGCGTCCTTTGAAAGGAAGGCTTCCTTTGTTGCCGCTTCTTTGATATCTCCCTTTACAACGGCCAGATATGTCTTGGAGATGTCCCTGCCTGCAATGGCATTTGACAGTTCCCTCTGCGCATTGAGGTTTTTTCCCGCAAGGACGATGCCGCTGGTGTTGCGGTCCAGCCTGTTTGCGGCTCCGGGAGTGAACAGCTCGTCCGATGGAACGTGGTCCAGCAGGAAGTCGTTCACGGAGATATCTGCGGCAGCTGCCTTCTGTGTCAGGAGGCCTGCGGGTTTATTTACCGCTATGATGTTCTCGTCCTCGAAGACTATCAGGTGCTTCAGGCTGACTGAAATGCCTTTTTTAGCGGTGGGGGCTGCTTTTTTTGCAGCCTTTACGCTCTGCCCCGACTTGAACTTCGCTATCGTCTCGTCAGAGAGGAAGAGTTTAACGCTGTCGCTTTCATTTACGATCTCGCTGCCTGAAGCTTTTTTGTCATTCAGCGTGATATTCTTCTTGCGCAGCATTTTATAGACAAAGCCGGGAGAGGCCTTGTCCAGGTACTTGAAAATGATCTTGTCCAGCCTTCCGCCGGCATTTTTAGCATTTACGACAAGTTCCTTCATTCTTCTTCCAAAAGATCCAGTTCTGACAGCCGTCCTTCTATCTGCTTCT
>JAZOAJ010000109.1:0-3178 GCA_045595385.1 Lachnospiraceae bacterium
CTGAACTGCGGGGCTCCGGGGCAGTTGGCCAACTTATGGAACACCCTCCCGAGCCTCGCGTTATCAATGGAAAATTCCAGCTTCATGTTGTGAGTATATCTGTAGCCCTTAAGGCGATTCTTCCAATTACCATTTCGCGACTGATAGCTTTCATATTCAGGTTCCGTGGAAAATAAAGTTGTCTTGAGATCTTTTTTCTCAAATCCGAGCTCCTTTAAACTTTCCGTAAGGATATTTTTCTTTTCGGCAGATTCCTGCACTGCCTCTTCATATTTTTTGAACACTTCACTCATCAGTATTGTGACTCTTACTGTGTCCGGTCTTACCGCGAGTTTTGCTTTGCCTGTTACTTTGATCGTTCTGTCCATTTTTGTCTCCTTTCGTTCCATTCATAAAATCTCAACTGAACTATCTTTATCGTGTGCAGTATAAACCGGTTCAGAAGAGGAATGGTCTCCCGCCAAGCGACAAATAAACAATCCCTGACCGCGCTGTTTTCGAAATAATTTCCAAAAAAACATGGCGTTCAGGGGTTGGCTGCCCGTGGGGTTGTTGTATATGGTGCTGGTTTATAAGTGAGTCCTTCCATAAAAAAGAAGCTCCGAAGAGCTTCTTAAATATACAGGCAACCGCCAAAACAGGTTCATGAGAAGAAAATCGATATATGCAGTCTATAGAAGGCGGCTGCCTGTGGGGGAAGCTTACATGTCTCTTATGTCCTCTATTACTCTTTTGGCTCGGCGCACATAGTATTCCCAGGTGCGCAACAGCGGCTTTTCAGCATGGTGTGATGTCCTGTAAGCGAGGCCTTCTTCCGGTGAACAATACTTAGGAGTAATGCCCATTTTAAGACAGTCTGCATACACGGACGCATTCTGTACCATGGCGATCATGTCCACTATCATCTGTGGAATATTCTCTGAAGCCGCAGTAACTCCGTGGCACCGCATGAGCACAGCCCATTTATCTCCAAGGGCTGCTGCTACTTCATCAGCCTCTTCCACTGTTTTTACCGTCATGTCTGATCCTGCGGGAGAGTCATAATATCCGTAGCCGTTATAGAAGACTCCGCCTGAATTCTTCACAGGAAGAGGCGGCATGTCCGGTATGACTGTGAACGGATGAACCTCGAGCGGATGTCCGTGAAATACACAGCTTACATCGCTGCGCGCGGCAAATATCCTTCCGTGAAGGACATTTTCCCAGTATGGTCTCGCACCTTCAGGGCCTTCCAGCACATTTCCTTTAAAATCCAGTATCAGTATGTCATCCAGCGTTACTATGTCAGCTGCAAGCGACCTGGACTGAAGGAATGTTTCCGGATTCTCCGGATTTCGTACACTTATGTGGCCGTAGCTGTCCACTAGCCCCTCATTTGACAGGATCCTGCTTCCAATGACAAGCTGTACTTTTGCTTCCTCTATGGTTTTAGGGAAGCATCCGATTTCACTTATTTTTATCATTACTGAACTCTCCCTTTTTCAGGTAAGTATTCCCGTATTACATCTATCACTGTTCCGTCGCGGTATTCAACCACTCCGACTATACGGCTGCCTGTTTCCGGCATTTTCTGGGGACCAGCGATCTCTTCACCAATACGCTTCAATTCAATTATGTCCACTACCGGGAGTCCGCTGTTTCGGAGTTTTTCCAGCAGATCTTCTCTCGCAGGGTTAACCGCAATGCCATACTCTGTTACCAGAACATCCACCGACTCACCAGGAGTAGTCACTGTGGTGACTCTTTCCCTGACAACGCAGATATTCTTGCGCACCAGATTTGCTACAATGACAGTCAGTTTTGCGGCTGGCGCTGTATGCGAATGTCCGCCAGCCGCGCCTATGATATTTCCGGTTGAACCGGTTATTACATTCACATTGAAATCCAGGTCTATCTCGGTAGCACCGAGGATGACGGTATCCAGCTGATGAGCCACGCATCCGGCATTGTGCGGATTTGCATACAGCGAAGCGGAAAGTCCCATGTGGTTCTTGTTTTTTCTTGCCGACTCTATTGCGGCAAGGTCAAAGCACTGGGCATCCATGAGCGCCCTGAACAGCCCCTCCTCCAGCATCTGCACAAAATAAGCATGTATGCCGCCTAGTCCGAAAGAACCCTGTATGTTCCTCTCCTTCATCATCTGCCTGACCTCAGCAGCCACTGCAAGTGATGTTCCGCTTGCTCCGGTCTGAAAAGACATCCCTTCTTTGATATAACCTGCCGCGTCCGCGACCTGCGCTGCATACGATGCTATCTGCAGCCTCACCGGATCTTCAGTTATCTTTGTTGAACCGGATACTATTCCGCTCGGGTCTCCGATTGAATCCACACAGACAATATAGTCCACATAATCCTGGGATATCTCAATTGGACATGCCGGATAAGGCACAAGATTGTCCGTCACTGCTACGACAACGTCCGCATACATAGCGTCAGCATATGCATAGGACAGATACCCGCATGCTGACGGTCCTTCCGTACCGTTTATGTTTCCCTGCTCATCACAGCAAGGCGCCGCTATGAAAGCGATATCAATGTGCAGTCCACCTGCTTCAACGGCTCTTGGGCGTCCGCCGTGTGTCATAAGCACCGCTGGGTACTTGAGCTTCCCTGCTGCTATGGCTGTAGCCACCGGTCCCGGATTAAATGTGTCCGTGGATATTCCGGATATGACGCCGTTTTCGATCATTTCGACCAGAGGCTCATGACATGCAAACAGGCCCGTTGCGGCGAGATGTATGTCCTTAAATCCCATCGTGGCAATTTCCTTCATGACAAGATTGACTGTCCGGTCGCCATTTCGCAGATGATGATGGAATGAAATGGTCATGCCGTCTTTGAGCCCGGATTTTTTGATCGCATCGTGAAGCGATGGGACCAGTTTCATCTTTCCCGGGAAATGGTCTTTCGTCTTGGGTGCTGCCTTTTTTCCGGATGCCGGAGTTTTGAATGCTCCGCAATAAGGCCTGACCGTTCCATATCCTTCAATATGTTCAGGGATCTCCCTGCCTGCAGCATTTTTCATCATATCTTTCTCGACGCTTCTTTTTCTTCGGTCTCTTTCTGTCTGGCCAGTATGTTCAGGCCGTCCCTGTACACAGGGATATCGATCATGCTGCCTTCATATCCGACAGATGCAGAGCCTTTGGCAAGTCCTTCTTCCTCAAATACCTTAGTG
>JAZOAJ010000110.1:0-7829 GCA_045595385.1 Lachnospiraceae bacterium
TCCTGAGATGGATCCCATTAGTTTCGCTGTAAACGGTTCAGAGGGATTCGGTCACAGCGTTGAATGGTATACAGAAAATTTTGAAAACTGGTACTATATGATCTCTGATGATAACATATTTGTTCATACCTGTTCCGGTGATGGAATGTCATGGGGCGAATGGGACTACACTGCTCAGTACTTTGCTGCATGCGGCGTGGAGATCCCTTATGTTGAGTATGATCCTTATATAGATCTTGATGAGCAGAATGCCATAGACAAAAAACTAACAGATCATCCGAATGCCACACCCGGATCAGGGATCAACTGGGCTACATTTACACGCGGCAACCACATGTCCACATGGAAATATGCCTATGCCCTGGACTACTCTTTTGAATGGCTGCTCTCCCAGACAAGAGCTTCAGAAGAGGCACGCGGCAAGATCGAACAGCTGAACAATGAGTGGCTTGGACGTGATGAGTCCGGCAATATCCTGGCAGGCAGCGGAACCAAAAACCTTAACTCTGCCCAGTTTACCCCTCAGGGACCGAACGAACAGTTCAAAGAAGGCTGGACAGTACAATAATGACCTGCAGATCATCATGGTGTTATAAAGGGGAGACAAATTGTCTCCCCTTTCTTGTTTATGGGATGAACCTATGCTAAAATATTTAACGAATAGTTGTAAGATTACGGAGTGAACGAAAAATGCCTGCAAGAACTTATCATGAGCAATACAAGATAAATGCAGATATCAAACTCAGGGAAAAATTAAAATCTCTTCCCGCATTTGCTGCGGTATTTTTTAGAGGAATCGAACCGACAACATCAATAAGAACGCGTATAGCATACGCCTATGATCTGAACATATTCTTTAATTTTCTTAAAGACGAAACAGATCTGTGCGGTGATAAAGCCATAAGAGACCTTGACCTTGGAGTGCTTGACCGGGTCTCCCCTACCACTATCCAGGATTATCTCGACTATCTCAAGGTTTACAGCAATAAGGATGATACTGAAAGATCAAACGGCGAACGGGGACTTAGCAGAAAACTATCCAGCGTCCGTTCTTTTTATAACTATTTCTACCGGCTGCAGATGATCCAAAATAATCCGGCATCCATCGTGCGCATGCCAAAGCTGCATGATAAGGATATCATAAGGCTTGATTCAGATGAGGTAGTGACTCTCCTGGATGAGGTCGATAACGGTACTAACCTCACAAAACAGCAGCTTAATTTCCATGAAAAGACAAGGATCAGGGATCTTGCCCTGCTGACACTGCTCCTTGGCACAGGTATCCGTGTGTCTGAATGTGTCGGCCTTGATATAAATGACGTGGATTTCAAGAATCACGGCATCAGGATAATCCGCAAAGGCGGCAACCAGGTTGTGGTTTATTTCGGAGATGAGGTCGAGGAAGCCTTGCTCGAGTATCTGAAGGAAAGAAACCAGGTCATCCCGGTTGAAGGACATGAGAATGCCCTGTTCCTCTCTCTTCAGAGAAAAAGGATATCTGTGCGCGCTGTGGAGATGCTGGTCAAGAAATATGCCGGCCTCGTAACCCAGCTAAAAAAGATCACTCCCCACAAATTAAGGAGTACGTACGGCACTCAGCTGTATAAGGAAACCGGTGACATTTATCTGGTTGCTGATGTTCTGGGACATTCTGATGTAAATACGACAAAGAAGCATTATGCGGCCATCGAAGATTCAAGAAGGCGCATGGCAAGGAACATGGTATCTCTCAAAGGCAGAAAAGACGAGGTCACAATAGACACATTTGACCTTGATCTGGATGACTGCGACTGATGATCAGTAGTCATCGGTAAATCTATGCTTTACCCCGTCTTTTTTATAGGAGATCACAGTATTCAGGTTGACGTTTTCAGCACTTTTGAATATGTTGCTCTCAATGAACGGATTGATATTCTTCAGATCAGCTATGATCTGCTTTGTCTCTATCCTTTTTGATGAGGAACTGCCGTTTTCTCTTACTGATGAGCAGGTTTCCGTAAAATGGCAGGCACACTGAAGGAATCTCAGTCCGTTATAGTCTCTCCAGCTGATGATATCGCTTTCCCTTATAAGGTACATTGGACGTATGAGTTCCATTCCCTCAAAATTTGTACTGTGGAGTTTGGGCATCATCGTCTGGAACTGTCCGCTGTACATGATGCTCATCAGTATGGTTTCGATGACATCGTCATAATGATGACCCAGAGCGATCTTATTGCAGCCAAGCTCTTTCGCCTTGCTGTAGAGGAAGCCTCTTCTCATCCTGGCACAGAGATAACAAGGAGATCCCTCGATAACTGTATCGACCACATTAAATATGTCAGACTCAAAAATGGTAATGGGAATACCAAGCATGGAGGCATTATTTTCGATCAGTCTGCGGTTTTCATCAAGATACCCCGGATCCATGACAAGAAAAACAAGTTCGAAATCAAACTTGTCATGTTTTTTGAGCTCCTGGAACAGTTTGGCCAGCAGCATCGAATCTTTTCCGCCGGATATGCAAACAGCAACCTTATCTCCGGGTGAAAGGAGCTCATATTCATTTAACGCTCTGGCAAACGGAGTAAAAAGCTGTTTATGGAATTTCTTCCGTATGCTCAGCTCTACTTCCAGCTGCTTCTCATTGTTCTTCTCTTCCATTGCATGATCCGTATCTTATGTGTTGATCGATAAAGCTTTTTGAGTATATCACATACATGAAAAAAATACAGCACATACCGTGGCTGATGCGGCATGTGCTGTTAAAAGGATATACCTTTTACGGGGTCTATACTTCAGTCATATGAATAGTATGAAACTATAATATGACATCCGCTCTTTATGCTGTCGGAATCAAGAGAATTGATCTGCCTGAGTTCCTTTATGTAATCTCTTGCATCAGTGTACTGCATGGGATCCATGTACTCTTCAGCTATGGACCACAGTGTATCGCCGGGCATGATGGTAACTGACTTGTAATACTTATTGGCACCGGAAACTGAAGCATGAGTCCTGACAGCGTTGCTGCTCATGATTATGACAGCTGCCATGGCTGCTGCAAATACAAGAACGATGGCGCATACACGGATAAGGTTTTTCCTGAACCTGTTCCTGCGGGATCCTGATACCCTGCGGCTCCTGTGTTCACTGTAAACTGCTGTGTACTTCATGATCTTCTCCTTTCCGAACATCTGTTTGGTAGTATGATAATACCCGAACATCTGTTTGTCAATAGAAAATCGAACATTTGTTTGCATTTTTGATATGGCTATGTTAGAATGCCATTGAGATCAATGTATTTAATTATCCGGGGAGGATCTGCAAGATGTCCAAAGGAAAGATTTCCATTAAGCAGCAGGAGATATTGAACTACATAAAAGAAGAGACGCTTTCAAGAGGTTACCCGCCTGCAGTAAGGGAAATCTGCAAAGCTGTCGGCCTCAAGTCCACTGCCTCAGTACATGCTCATCTTTCATCGCTTGAAGAGATGGGTTATATCAGGCGTGATCCCAGTAAACCGCGTGCGATCGAGATCACTGATGATGAATTTGCTCTTACGAGACGTGAGATCAGCAACATTCCGGTTGTAGGAAGTGTCGCTGCCGGAGAGCCGCTCCTTGCCGAGCAGAATATCATGGATTACTACCCCATTCCTGCGGACATGCTTCCCAATGACCAGGTGTTCATGCTCAAGGTCCGCGGAGACAGCATGATCGGATCCGGTATTCTTGACGGGGATATGGTAGTCGTAAGGCAGACGCCTGCAGCGTCAAATGGCGACATGGTTGTCGCTCTTATTGAAGACGGCGCTACTGTTAAGTATTTCTATAAAGAAAACGGCCATTTCAGGCTTCAGCCCGACAATCCCGATTACGAACCCATTATCGTAAACAACGTGTCCGTATTGGGCATTGTGATCGGCGTGATACGTATGTTCTGATTTTTTATGATATGTTAATAAAGGCGGTTCCGATGGGATCGCCTTTTTGCATGTCTTATTCATTTGTTTGAAGAAGCATTCAGGAGAACTCTTGCATTCTCAAGTGATGCTGTCGTTATCTCTTCGCCGCTTAATAGTTTAGCTATCTCTATCACACGCTGGTCTTTATCAAGCTTTTCTATGCCGGAAATGGTAGTTCCGTCTTCCACCTCTTTATGGATCATGAAATGCGTATCAGCCATTGCCGCGATCTGGGGAAGATGCGTGATGCTGATTATCTGGTGGGATGAGCTTAGTGATCTGAGCTTTGCCGCGACCATCTGCGCAGTCCTTCCGCTTATACCTGTATCTATCTCATCAAAAATAAGAGTTGGTATTGCGTCATTCTCAGCTATTGAAGACTTAATGGCAAGCATTATCCTTGACAGCTCTCCGCCGGAAGCAACAGAGGTCAGAGGTTTGACACTTTCACCCGGATTGAGCGAAATGAGGAACTCTACCCTGTCGAATCCGTTTCCGGATATGCGGTCGGCTTTCTGAATGTCTATCCTGAAATCAACATTAAGGAAATTCAGGTCTTTCAGGTTGTCAGAGATGGCAGCCTCAAGTGTTTTTGCACATTCCTTACGGGCATTTGAGAGATCCCCCGCAGCGCGGTTAAGCTCCCCCCTCAGAAATGCCAGCCTGGAACTGATCGCAGCGCGGTTCTTCCTGAAATCTGTGAGCTTAGCCATTTCATCCTGAACATTCTGATAATATTTCAGGACTTCTTCCACACTGTTTCCGTATTTGCTCTCCAAACGGTCTATGAGAGAGAGCCTTTTCAGGACCTTATCGTACCTTTCTTTGTCAAATCCATGTTCTGAAACATATTTTTCAAGGGCTCTGCCAAAGTCACCGGTAATGGATTCAATGTCAGTGATCGTATCTTTAAAGGCTTTCAGTTCGGCATTCTCAGGATTGGCTGAAGCTGCGCCGGCTATGTTTGAAGAGGCCTGCGCGATCTTTGCTGTCACGCCTCTTTCATCATCATTCAGTAAAGCAAGAACACTCCTGAGTGCCGCAGATTCTTTCTCGAGAGTTTCAAGAGCTTTAAGCTCGGCTCTCAGCTTTTCATCCTCACCTGGTATCAGCGCTGCGTCTTCGATCTCCTTGTGTTCGAATTCCAGAAAGGCAATCTTTTTTGAAAGTGTTTCCTCGTCCATGCTGAATGAACTGAATTCGGACTTGAGGCTGCGGTATTCATCGTATCTGCGTCTGAAATCCTGCTTTGGTCCCGATATGGCTGAGTGACCGAACTGGTCCAGTATCGAAATGTGGTTGGACTGGTCTAAAAGGCTCTGATGATCATGCTGTCCGTGGATATCCACAAGAAGGGATGTGATCCTTTTCAGGTTTGCCAGTGTGATCGTCTCTCCGTTTACTTTATTGAAACTGGAATCTTTTGTTATCTTTCTTGTAATGGTAACGGTACTGCCGTCATCCTCAATACCGAGCTCGCCAAGTAGTGAGTGGACATTGCTGCTGTCTGTGGCAAATGTCAGTTCGATCAGCCCGTGGTCACATCCGCGCCTGATCATGCTCTTATTGGCCTTGTCTCCGAGCGCAATATTAACAGAGCTGATTATTATGGATTTTCCGGATCCTGTTTCACCGGTCATAATATTCAGCCCTTTTTCATAGTTTATGTCCGCCTCATCTATGAGAGCGAGATTTTTTATATGAACATTTTTAAGCATGTCAGGTTAAAAATCTCTTACAAGTTTCCTGATCTTCTTAACCATGCGCATGGCATCTTCATTACCTCTTGTAGCGCACATTATCGTATCATCGCCGGCGATCGTTCCGACGATCTCATCAATGCTGAGGGCGTCCAGAGCTGCTGCAACTGCCATTGCCATTCCCGAAGCGGTCCTTATCACAACGAGATTCCCTGCCGGCTCTGCTCTTTCAAAACCTTCAGCGAGTACACGGAGATACTTATTCTGGCTTACGATCTTGTTTTCTGGATAATAATAAGAGCTTCTTCCGCCGCTTGAGCGCTTCTCAAGATGCAGCTCCTTGATATCCCTTGATACTGTGGCCTGGGTAGCCTTGAAGCCTTCTCTGTTGAGGATGTCGGCAAGCTCTGCCTGGGTCTCGATCTCATTTGCTGTTATAAGTTCAATGATCTTATTATGTCTGGCAGTTTTTTTCATGATGATTTTCTCCGTTTAAACTATAAAGTCCCCGCAAAAGCCTTTTCAGGCCACGAGGAAATTCATTTTTATTATATTACCTTTTTATGCAAAAATCCAACAAAAAAATGCATATAATTAATTTTGCTTTTTGATGACAATATATTGTATTTAATATATTTACTTTTACCAAATATAGTGCTATTCTTACACACGGTATAATCAAGTGTGATAATTAAGGAGGTCCAAAAATGAATCTGATCTATGGAATTCATGACAAACCAAACTTCGGCAAGACGTTATTGTTTGCTCTTCAGCAGGTACTTGCGATCCTTGCCGCAACAATCGCTGTTCCGTCGATCGTCGGCAATGGCATGAGCCAGTCAGCTGCCCTGTTCGGAGCCGGAATAGGAACCATCATCTATCTTTTATTCACCAAATTCAAGAGTCCTGTTTTCCTGGGATCATCATTTGCTTTCCTTGGATCCATGTTCGCTGCTTTCGCAGGTGCTGTATCAGTTGAAGCCGGATATGCCGGACTTATCATAGGTGCGGGCTTTGCGGCTCTTGTCTATGTGATCATCGCCATTGTCATAAAACTGGCAGGAACACGCTGGATCAACTATCTCATGCCCCCGGTAGTCATCGGACCTACAGTAGCCATCATCGGACTTTCACTTGCAGGCAATGCAGTTGGTGATTCCCTCCGCGGCGGTTTTGATGCAGAAGCAGGAGCATACGTCATGACTCCTTCCGTATGGGTGGCGTTCATCTGTGCCCTGGTTACATTCTTTGTTGTCATCATCTGCTCTGTATACGGCAAGAAGATGATGAAGCTCATCCCTTTCATCATCGGTATTGCTGCGGGCTATGTCGTGGCTACGATCTTTACCATTATCGGTAATGCAACAGGAAATGAAGCCCTTCAGATCATCAACTTCTCACTGTTCGAGAACATGCACTGGATCCCTGATTTCACATTCCTTACTGCAGCACACGGCATTACTCAGATTACCGGAAGATACATCGCAACTATCGCAGTAGCATATGTTCCTGTAGCATTCGTTGTATTTGCCGAGCACCTTGCAGACCATAAGAACCTTTCATCCATCATCGGTGTTGACCTGATCAATGATCCCGGCCTTCACAGAACACTGTTCGGCGATGGTATCGGATCATTCGCAGGCGCTATCTTCGGCGGCTGCCCGAATACAACATACGGTGAGTCCATCGGCTGTGTGGCTATTACCGGAAACGCATCAGTTATCACCATCTTCACTACTGCCATCATCTGTCTGGTGATCTCATTCTTCGGACCGTTCGTAACATTCCTCGCTACCATACCTTCATGTGTCATGGGCGGTGTCTGCATAACACTTTACGGTTTCATCGCTGTAAGCGGTCTCAAGATGCTCCAGCCGGTCAATCTTAATGAAAACCGCAACCTCTTTACTGCTTCTACTATATTCATCTGCGGTATCGGTGGAATGGTCCTTAAGATCGGTGATGTTACTCTTACAGAAGTTGCATGCGCACTTATCCTTGGCATCATTGTCAACCTGGTCCTTGGAGGAAGGAAAAATGCAAATACTGTCGAGCCTGTAACAGAAGCAAAGGTTTCCGAAGAGAAAGCTGAAAAGGCTGTTGAGGAAACGGCTGAGTAGATCAGCTTTAATATAGATAAAGAGCTGCCGCGTAAATGGCAGCTCTTTTTTTGACTTTTTTGAAAT
>JAZOAJ010000111.1:0-4167 GCA_045595385.1 Lachnospiraceae bacterium
TTGTGTACCGTGAAAACAGTACGTATCGAACTGTAGGGCATGCCTTCTTCCCTGCCGGGTGCAGCCTTCATGATGTCAAGTCCGTATTTGCCCTGGAGAAATGCAGGGATAAGCGCTGTATGCCAGTCATTGCAGTGAATGACCTGCGGGGAAAAATCAAGATACTTAAGTGATTCGAGCACAGCTCTTGAAAAGTAAGCCACGCGCTCTCCATCATCGTAGTATCCGTAGGCCTGGTCACGGTTAAAATAATACTCATTGTCGATGAAATACACGATGACGCCCTTGTATGTAAGGGTTTCTATGCCGACAAACTGGCTGCGCCATCCGAGCGGCATGTAAAAGTCCGTAACATGCACCATCTGATCTTTGTACTTCTGAGGAATGGATGCAAACTTGGGCATTATAAGCCTTACATCAGCCCCAAGCTTGTTAAGCGCTCCGGGAAGGCTTCCCGCAACATCGCCGAGACCGCCGGTCTTTATGAAAGGAACGGCTTCGAATGCGGCGAAGAGAATGCGTTCTTTATTTGTATCGTTCATATCATTTCCCTTTTATTTAGTGCTACCGGAGATTCCGGGCTGCCGACAATCTGGATACCGGGTTTGATCTTCACGTATTTGTCGCATACAACATGCTCGAGAACTACTCCTTCCGGAACGTCACAGTGCTGCATGAGTATGCAGTTGCGTACGATCGCGCCTTTTGCAATGTGGACATCACGGAAGATGATGCTGTTCTCGACAGTGCCTTCTATCACACAGCCGGAAGAGACAAGTGAAGAGCAGACATCACAGTCTTTTGAATACTTAACGGGAGGCGCATCCTGAACCTTTGTATAAATGGGTTTTTCATCCTGGAAAAGCTGGGCCATGACTTCCGGCTTTAACAGATCCATGGATACAGTCATGTAAGTCACGAGATTGCTGATTATGCCTACATATTCAGTAAACTCATACGATCCGATCTTGTAGTTGCCTATATTTTCCCTGAACACATCGATCATGTCGAGGTAACCCATGTGCTCATACTCATCGAGTATCCTAAGGAGCATGTCGACCTTGAGGATGAATGCTCCAAGCATCATGTTCGGATTATTCTTGTCATAAGCTCCGCCGCGGATGTTATTAACTTTTCCGTTTTCACCAAGGGTCAGATATACCTCGTTTGTCCTGCCGGGATGCATGCCCTTTTTGTAGATGATGGTAATGTCATTTCCGGATGCTTCATGGAAGTCCTCAACAACGGAGTAGTCGATGTTCATGACTTTGCTGGAATCGCTTATGACAATATACTCGCAGCCGCCTCGTTCTATGAATGCGCGGTTCTGAATCATGTCACGGACCATGAATCTTCCTTTGGCGCCTTTAAGACCGAAAGTGGAGCCGGGAAGTATGAAAAGGCCGCCGACCTTTCGGTTAAGAGCCCACTCTTTGCCGACGCCGACATGGTCCATCAGCGATCTGTATTTATAAGGCGTTATAAGGCCGACGGTTGAAACGCCGGAATTTACCATGTTGGACAGAGGGAAATCGATAAGTCTGTATCTTCCGCCGAACGGAAGGCTCGCGACAGGGCGTTCCTCTGTAAGTACACCAAATTCACCGTTATTATAGTTTGTGCTAATAAGACCCATTAAGCTTCTCATTCTGAAGCACCTCCTTTTTTAGGATAGACGGAACTGTCTCCGATGACAGCAATGTGGTTGGGTGCGTCCTCAAGCTGCGTACCGTCAAGGATGGTGTTTTCAAGAACAATGCTTTCCTCACCGAGGATCGCGCGTTTTACATGGGCATGTGCCTCAATACGGGCACCCGGAAGTATGATGGAGTCTTCGACGGTTGCCCCGTCGCCGACATAAACATCCGTGGACAGGATAGAGTTATTGACACTGCCCAATATGACACATCCGTTGCATATAAAGCTTGAACGTACAAGGCCTCTTCTTCCTATATACTGCGGTGCGGAAAGGTTGGAGTTGGAGTAGATCTTGAGCTTGCTGTCAAACAGGTCAAACTCGGGATCGTCAGCCATGAGCTCCATCTGTGTGTTGTAATAACTGTCGATCGTTCCGACATCTTTCCAGTAGCCTGAGAATTTATAAGCAAATAGCGGATGTCCGTTCTTAAGCATCATTGGAATGACGTCTCCGCCGAAATCCTTGCCGCTGTTTGGATCGGCATGGTCCTTGGTAAGGACTTTCTTAAGGACAGAATAGGTGAAGATATAGATGCCCATGCTTGCAAGATTTGAATCAGGATTCTTGGGTTTCTCCGAAAACTTCGTGATCTTCATGTCCTCGTCAGTGGTCATGATGCCGAAGCGGCTTGCCTCCTCCCAGGGAACTTCAATTACGGATACTGTAAGATCGGCATTCTTTTCCTTATGGAAGGCGAGCATTTTGCTGTAATCCATCTTGTAGAGCTGATCGCCTGAAAGAATGACAACATACTGGGGATCATATCTATCAAGGAAATCAAGATTGCGGTAGATGGCATCAGCAGTGCCCTCATACCATTTTCCACCTGTCTCGGTGTAGTAAGGGGGAAGAATATGGAGACCGCCGTCAGGGTTGTCAAGGTCCCATGCACTTCCGTTGCCAAGATAAGAGTTCAGGATAAGTGGTTTATACTGAGTCAGGACTCCCACGGTGTCAATTCCGGAATTTGTGCAGTTTGATAGCGGGAAGTCAATGATACGGTATTTCCCGCCGAAAGCCACGGCGGGTTTGGCATTTCTTTTGGTCAATGCTAAGAGGCGGCTCCCCTGTCCGCCTGCGAGAAGCATCGCTACAAGCTCCTTCTTTCTCATTTCATCCTCCTTTATTACGATGAATTATTTTCAGACCTTCCAGATCTCGCCGGCATATTCTCTGATAGTGCGGTCTCTGGAGAATGTGCCTGCTTTGGCGATGTTTATAAGGGACATGCGGTTCCATTTTTCAACATCGCGGTAATCGGTAGTCATTCGTTTCCATGTGTCAAGATAATCGGCAAAGTCCTTAAGGACGAAGTACTCGTCATTGCGGTACAGGAGATCGCCGTATACGTTGTTGAACTGGCGGCGGTTTGTCCCTAAAGTGCCGTTTGTAAGGCTGTCAATTATATTTTTGAGGCGGCCGTCGTCCATGTATGTATTATTTGCCGAATAGGACTTGTCCTTCCACAGTCTTGCGGTCTCTTCAGATCTGAGGCCGAAGATGTAGATGTTGTCATCACCTACAAGATCATGTATCTCCACGTTGGCGCCGTCAAGCGTACCGAGAGTGACTGCGCCGTTGAACATGAACTTCATGTTGCCGGTTCCGGAAGCTTCCTTACCGGCTGTTGATATCTGCTCACTGATGTCCGCGGCGGGGTAGACGATCTGACCTAGGGAGACATTGTAGTTTTCAAGGAAGATGACCTTGAGCCTGTCATTGACTGCGGGATCAGCATTAATGGTGTCGGCGACCGTGCATATGAGGGAGATGATCTCCTTGGCAAGTATGTATGATGCGGCAGCCTTGCCTGCAAATATGAACGTTGTCGGGGTTATGTCCGAAAGGGGATTTGATTTCAGCTCGTTGTAGAGGGCCATTACCTTGAAAATGTTAAGGTGCTGCCTCTTATAAGCGTGTATCCTCTTGACCTGAACGTCAAATACCGAATCGGGATCGACATTTATGTGGTTTGTACGTGCGATATATTCAGCAAGCCTGACCTTGTTCTCCCGCTTGACTTCGGAAAGACGGTGCAGGAATGCGCTGTCGTCCTTGTATTTCAGAAGGTCCTCAAGCCTGAAGGTATCTGTCATCCATTCGTTGCCTATGGCCCTGTTGAGCAGACCGGCGAGCGGGCGGTTGGATTCGATCATGAACCTTCTGTGGCTGACGCCGTTAGTCTTGTTGTTGAACTTATCCGGGGTGAGCGTGTAGAAATCGTGGAGGGTATCCGCCTTAAGGATCTCGCTGTGAAGTGCAGCGACGCCGTTTACAGAATAGCTTCCTATTACAGAAAGGTTGGCCATGCGGACCTGTCCGTCCCAAAGTATGGCAGTGCTCTGGATCATTCGTCCTATATCATCCCTTCCGGCGAGAGTTGCCTTATATCGGCGGTCGATCTCTTCAATGATCTTGTAGATCCTGGGAAGCGTCCTGGAGAACATGTCGATGGACCATTTCTCAAG
>JAZOAJ010000112.1:0-2225 GCA_045595385.1 Lachnospiraceae bacterium
GGCTTGGGATAGATCTGGGTGAATTCCTTCTGAGCCATTGACACTATCGTGCCGTGTCTGTCAAAGACTATGCATCTGTTGCTTGTAGTGCCCGCATCGAGGGCAATCACATACTTTCCTGCCATGTCATTCCTCGCTTACAAATTGTTTAAGTTCTCCTGCCAGGGCTTTGGGGCATTCCGCCTTAACTCTTATTCCCTCGGCAGTATATTCTTCGTTTATTATATTTGCCTGCTCATGCAGCCTGTTTACAATATCCCCTCTGGAATACGGGAGCATCAGATCCAGAATCTCGTTGTCGGCATATACTTTTGACGTGATCATCAGGATGAGCTGCGCCAGGCCTTCTCCCGTACCGGCCGACATCCATATCTCATCATCCCTTACTCTCGGCAGCTGCCATCTGCGGTCCTCAAGGAGGTCGCATTTGTTCATGACATAGATCTTCGGGATCGTGTCGGCGCCGAGGCTCTGAAGCGTATCCTCGGTAACTTTCCTGTGCTGCCTGTAATAGGGATCCGATGCGTCAAGGACTATCAGGATGATATCCGCAAATATTGCCTCCTCAAGTGTCGATCTGAAGGCTTTTATGAGGCCGTGAGGAAGGTTCTCTATGAATCCGACTGTATCCGAGAGCAGGAAATCCTTATTCCCCTCTACGGTGATCCTTCTTATGGACGTGTCCAGCGTGGCAAACAGCATGTCCTTTTCAAACACCATCTTTTCCTCGTCTGCGTCGTTCATTGAGAGAAGACGGTTCATGAGTGTGGATTTGCCGGCGTTGGTGTATCCGACGAGTGCAGCCCTCGGGACCCCGCCTTTCATCCTGCCTGCGCGCTGGGTGTTCCTGGTCACTGTGATGCTGTCAAGCTCACGCCTGAGCTCCACCAGCCTCTGGTTTATCATACGCCTATCCAGTTCGATCTGCGTCTCGCCCTCACCTTTGTTGGCGCGGCTGCCACCGCCGCCGCCCTGACGGCCGAGATGCTGCCACATGCCCGAAAGCCTGGGGAGCATGTACTGCAGATATGCCGATTCGACCTGGAGCCTCGCCTCCCTGGTCTTAGCCCTTCTGGAAAATATCTCAAGTATGAGCGTGGTCCTGTCCCAGATGGGAACGTTGACACTCCGCTGGAGATTCTTTAACTGGGCCGGGGAGAGATTGCCTTCAAATATGCAGTACTCTGCCTCAAGCGCCTGCGCAAGCTCTGAAAGCTTTTCCACTTTTCCCTTTCCGAGGTATGTTCCTGCCTCCGGGTGCGGAAGTTTCTGTGTGACCATGCCGATGACCTGCATGTCGCATGCCTCGATAAGGCTCTCCATCTCCTCCATGCTGTGCTCGAAATCTGCGGTTTCAGCGGTCTCGAGCCCGACCAGTATCACTTTTTTAAGTTCTGTATTATTATCCGGCATTCCAATTTCCTTTCAACCGCGATAATATCATTTTTAAGCCTTAATAACAAGACAGCGCAGTTGTTTTTCACCCCGGTCCATATTAAAATGGAAAGCACTCAAAGCATGGAGGGCCACATGGAATACTTCAGTTTCAAAAACATTGATGATACAGGTGTTGCCAGAGCCATTTACACCCCGAAGGGAATGGGGAACTGGGCGATATGCGACCCCGTAGCGCTCGCTAATTTCACCATTTTGGGTGAAGAGTTCGGGATAAGCCCTGAAAACATGGTAAGGACCGATCAGAAGCACACTGCCGACGTCAGAGTTATAACAGCGGCCGAGGCCGGTGAGGGCGTAGTCCGCCCTGTGACTCGCACTGAATGTGACGGCATCATGACAAATGTGCCCGGCATCATGCTGTGCACTGTCGAGGCTGACTGTACTCCTGTATATCTTCTGGACCCGGTGCGCCGCGCAGCTGCGATGGTACACAGCGGCTGGAGAGGAACTGCTGCCAAGATAACAGCAAACGCCATCAGGCTCATGGAGGAAACTTACGGGACCCGCCCGGAGGACATCATTGCCGCGATCGGCCCCTGTATCTGCAGGGACTGCTACGAAGTATCCGAAGACCTCATCCCTCCTTTCAGGGAAAACTTTGGCGAAAGCACGGCAGACAGTTTCTTCACTGCCAAGGATAACGGCAAGTTCCTGCTTGACCTCAAGGCTGCAGTCAAAAAGACTCTCACCCTGGCCGGTGTGCACGCGGAAAACATTGAGGATTCCGGCTACTGTACCTGCCATTCAGGAAAGTTCTACTCGTGGCG
>JAZOAJ010000113.1:0-3908 GCA_045595385.1 Lachnospiraceae bacterium
TGGCAACAGAGCTCATTAAAGGCAAGCCTGTCTCGGAAGCTATGAAGCTTACGAACAAGGCAGTCGCAGAGGCGCTGGATGGCCTTCCTGATTACAAGATGCACTGCAGCGTGCTTGCCGAAGAAGCCATACAGTCAGCACTCGAAGACTATCAGAAAAGAACCGGAAATAATATCGAGGGGTAAACCATGGGAAAGATCCTTGGAATCTGTGTAAGCGAATATAAAGGAACTCAGAAGAAAGAAGTCCCCGAAGCCGTACTGGTGGAAGACTGGGGAATAGAGGGTGATGCCCATGCGGGCAAATGGCACAGGCAGGTCAGCCTGCTGGGCTCTGAACAGATTGAAGAGTTCAGGGCGCGCGGAGCTGAAGTGGACTACGGAGCATTTGGTGAAAACCTGATAGTTGAGGGTTTTCATTTACGGCTGCTCCCCATCGGGACAATATTCCAGGTCGGAGACGCTGTCCTTGAGCTGACTCAGATCGGTAAAGAATGCCACAGTCACTGCCAGATATATAAGAAGATGGGCGACTGTATCATGCCCCGTGAAGGAGTATTCACGAAAGTGCTCAAAGGCGGTGCCATAAAAAAAGGTGACGAGATCGTTATAAAACCTATTGACATAGTAGGTTAATAGTGATATATTGTCGACAATATCAATCTGAAAGGAGGCGCAGAAATGTACCAGCAGACCCCCAACTGCAACATGTGTTGGCGAATGCTTATCTCCCGGGCAGGCGAAATGACCGGGGCGCGAAGCGTTGCCTTCATGCGCCTCTGTAGGATCTGAAGTTGATAAAACACAGCTATTGATCAATGCCCGGGAGTTTGCCTTGCAGCCCCGGCTTTTTTTATCCGGCCGGATCCAACACAGATTTTAAAAAGATAGGAGAATATCATGAGTGATTACAGATTTGAGACATTACAGTTACACGTAGGCCAGGAAGAAGCGGATCCCGCAACTGACGCAAGGGCCGTTCCCATTTACCAGACTACATCTTATGTTTTCCACAACAGCGCCCATGCGGCCGCACGTTTCGGACTTGCGGATGCCGGAAACATTTACGGAAGACTGACTAACTCCACACAGGAGGTTCTTGAAAAAAGACTTGCCGCGCTCGAAGGCGGAAGCGCAGCTCTTGCACTTTCATCCGGCGCAGCAGCGATCACCTATACAATAGAGGCGCTTGCAGCAAACGGCGGCCACATAGTCGCACAGAAAACCATCTACGGCGGAAGCTACAACCTGCTCGCCCATACTCTTCCCCAGTACGGCGTGGAGACGACTTTTGTCGATGCCCATAACCTGGGCGAAGTCGAAGGAGCCATAAAGGAAAATACCAGAGCCATATATCTTGAGACTCTCGGAAATCCAAACAGTGACATACCTGACATCGACGCAATAGCACAGATCGCCCACAGCCACGGTCTTCCGCTCGTTATCGACAATACTTTCGGAACACCTTACCTGATCAGACCCATTGAGCACGGAGCTGACATAGTGGTCCACTCAGCCACCAAGTTCATAGGCGGCCACGGGACCACTCTCGGCGGCATTATAGTTGAATCCGGTAAATTTGACTGGAGCGCAAGCGGCAAATATCCCAACATCGCCGCCCCGAACCCGAGCTATCACGGAGTATCCTTCTATGATGCAGTAGGACCCGCCGCATTTGTGACATTTATCCGGGCCATACTCCTCAGGGACACCGGCGCCTGTATTTCCCCGTTCAACGCATTCCTGCTCCTGCAGGGTGTTGAGACGCTCTCGCTCAGGCTTGACCGTCATGTAGAGAATACTTTAAAAGTTCTTGATTATCTTAAATCCCATCCGCTGGTTGAGAAGATCAATCATCCTGCTCTTCCCGATCATCCGGACCATGAGGTTTATGAGAGATTTTTCCCGAACGGCGGCGGATCGATCTTCACCTTCGACATAAAAGGAGGGCAGGAAGAAGCATGGAAATTCATTGACAATCTGAAGATATTCTCGCTTCTGGCAAATGTCGCTGACGTGAAGAGCCTGGTCATCCACCCGGCATCCACCACTCATTCCCAGCTTTCAGAGGAAGAACTTGCAGATCAGGGCATTTTCCCGAATACGATCCGTCTTTCTATTGGAACTGAGCACATTGATGATATAATAGAAGACCTGGAGAACGGCTTCGCAGCCATCCGGTAACATAAAGAAAGGAAGGACATGTCATGTCAAACATTTATAAAGGAACACTTGGACTCATCGGAAACACACCCCTCGTAGAGGTAACAAACATTGAAAAAGAGCTTGGACTTGAAGCTACAGTCCTTGTAAAACTCGAATACTTCAACCCGGCAGGCAGCGTCAAGGACCGCATCGCCAAAGCCATGATAGAAGATGCTGAGGAAAGAGGCGTCCTGAAAGAGGGTTCAGTCATTATCGAACCCACGAGCGGCAACACAGGCATAGGCCTGGCATCCATAGCCGCTGCAAAGGGATACCGCATCATACTCACCATGCCCGAGACGATGAGCGTTGAAAGAAGAAACATACTTAAGGCCTATGGCGCTGAGCTTGTGCTCACAGAAGGCGCAAAAGGCATGAAGGGCGCTATCGCAAAGGCTGAGGAACTGGCAGCTGAGATACCCGGAAGCTTTATCCCCGGACAGTTTGTAAATCCTGCCAACCCTGCTATCCACAAGGCAACCACCGGTCCCGAGATCTGGAATGACACCGATGGAAATGTTGACATTTTCATCGCAGGTGTGGGAACAGGCGGAACTCTTACAGGAGTAGGGGAATTCCTGAAGAGCAAAAACCCTGATATTAAGATCGTTGCTCTTGAGCCCGAAGATTCGCCGGTCCTTTCAGAAGGCAGATCCGGATCACATAAGATCCAGGGCATCGGCGCCGGTTTCGTCCCTGATGTACTTAACACAGGCATTTATGACGAGATATTCAAGGCTCCGGGCCAAGATGCATTTGAAACATCCAAACTCCTTGCCAAGAAGGAAGGTATTTCAGTTGGCATTTCCTCAGGCGCAGCCCTGTTCGGAGCGTTAACGCTCGCCAGGCGCCCCGAGAATAAAGGCAAAACAATCGTTGCGCTGCTGCCTGACAGTGGGGACAGGTACTACTCAACAGCACTATTTACTGAAGCATAATGACACAACAAAGGGGGGCGGTTTCCGCCCCCCTTGTTTTCTGCCTGTGCTATAATATACATAAATTAAATTGCGGAGGCAGAAATGAGTTCATTTAAAGATCTTAGGATAGTTGATAACTTTTATCAGACATCGTCTTTCTTCCCGATGCCTACGGTGTGCATCAGCACCTTAAATGATGACGGAAGCCTTAACATAGGCTCTTATTCCCTTTGTTTTCCGTATTACATAGCAGGAAAGGCGCGCTACGCCATGCTCCTCGAGTGCAGGAATACCTCCAACACCTGCCACAATATCCTGAAGAGGGGCAAATGCGCCATCAACTTCATTCCCGATGACAAAAAGTATTTTAAAGAAGCGGTCAGATTTGGATTTCCCGGCCCTTCAGAGGAGAAGATGAAAGAGAATCTCTTCACAATGGAGAAGGGTCAGGCGGGACCGGAAGATCCGGACCGTCCCGATGTAATAGCCGAGGCTTTTCAGGTATTTGAATGCACCTGGGACAGAGAGCTTGAAGACGGCGGTAAGTTCCGCGCGGAAGACATAGATGACGGTCATCCCGGTCCGTACAATGACTTCAACGGCATCACCTCCAAATACGGTGCCCACTTCATCCTGAACATAGATAAGATCCTTTTAAAGGATCAGTATTACAATGCGATAGTTGACGGCGTGAATAAGAATAACTTCCCACCTGTGCCTGTGGACTACGGCTATCGTGATTCAACAAACTTCTGGTACACACAGTTCCCGAAATTCAAGAAAC
>JAZOAJ010000114.1:0-6194 GCA_045595385.1 Lachnospiraceae bacterium
GTATGCCTGCATCGGTGACCCAGTCACCGAGGACGAGTACCTGACCAGGAACAGTGAGCAGTTTCACACTCACATGGGTTATGTAAAAGTCGGGGAATTCCACAAATGCGGATATAAGTTCGGCCGCTGGTACAACATGATCTGGATGGAAAAGATCATCGGTGAACATAAATAGGAGGAAGATCATGAACACAATGGAATGCCGGTCATCAAAGGCCGGTCCCGAAACCGGACTAAAGTTTGAGGCATGGCGCAAAGCCCTGCACGGATCCCATGACGGGACCTGGGATGAGGAATCCCTCTTCAATTCCAGGTTCGGGCAGGAGCTTGTCAGGACTAATGAACTGAGATTCCGTTTTGAAGAAGACACGATGGGTGACGAGGTCCTCTCGTTCTACAGAGAGCTTGGAGTGCGCAAGGAATTCTTTACAGGTCCTGACTTCTATGACAGATGGATGCTGTTCACTCCCCTTGAGGCAGAGAAGAACCCTGCTGCGCAGACAAAGTACCCCATCGTCTTCTGGAATCACGGCGGAGGAAATGCGATCGAGACAGATGAGTTTTCCGTTCATTTCTCCCAAATGGTTGGAAAGGAGAAATTCATCCTCGTGATGCTCCAGGATACCAGATGGGAGCGGGTAAATGAAAAGATCGACAAAGTCGCATCACTCTACCCGGCAGACCTTGAGAGGGTATATGTTGCCGGCTATTCACAGGGCGGTCAGGCAGCTCACTCTGCCCTCCTCCGTATCCCGCAAAGGCTCGCAGCTGCCGCTCCATGCGGTGCAGAGATCTTCCAGCAATGGGATCATCTGGATGTCAGATATACAGTTCCTGAGCTGCTGAACCTCCGTCATCATTTTGTTCCGACAATGGAAATGACGGGAGTATGCGAATTCCTCACATTCCTTCCGGTCAACCATTACAGGCCTATCTGTATGAATCCGCCGGAAGAAGGAGCCGCCATCACCACTTATAACGTCCCCGGCCATGACAGGGATAAAGATCCTACCAACCCTCCCGGCAAACGAGCTGACAAACCGTTCCCGCCCGCCGGAAGTGATGAAGAGGCTGCGGACCGCTGGAAACTGTCCCGCTTAAACCTCCGGATGTTCGTACAGCACTGCGCTCCCCGCGATGAAAACATATGTCTGGGATACAGAAATACGCCTGATGATGTGCTGCACCACAAGCTGGGTTTCTACGGGGATGAGGAAACCATAAAAATGATAGGAGGCGTCCCCCACTATATCGCGGACATAAAGAACAGCGACGGCATTCTGGCTTTCCGCTACTGCGGCATTGACAACTTCCCTCACTGGCCATCGCCATATCTTGCGGAACTCACATGGGATTTCTTAAGGCGATACCGGAGAGATTCAAAAACCGGCAGGATCGTGGAAGACCCATACCGGCCATAAAACAATAATATAAAAAGAACCGGGCCCATCTCTGGGCCCGGTCCTTTTTTGTTGCTTAAGACTTATCTTTTACTTATCTGCCGGATCAATACTTGTCGATCTTAGCGTAAGTATCTTCAGCGTGGTTCTTAAGAGCTGTGATGAACTGATCATATGTTACATCAGGTCCGATAAGAGCCATGACTTCTTCCTGAGTCAGAGGATCTCTCTGGCACTCATCCCAGAACTTCTGGAATTTCTCGCAGTTGGAAGCGTCGCAGAAGTAAAGTGAAAGAGCCTTTGTGAAAGGAGCTTTTCCTCTCTCGTCAAGGATCGGATGTCCGAGGATCTTGTTGATCAGAAGGATGGTAGCGAAACCAGCACCGGTGTTAGCGCCGCAGGAGATGATCTCTACCTTGCCGTCGATAACGTCCTGGATAAGGTTAGGAGTTGTGTCGCATCCGTAGATCTTGTAATCAAGACCCATCTTGTCTCTGATACCCTCAAGTGAGGTGATGTATCCAGCGCCCATACCGATCGCGCAGTCAGCATCCTTGTTAGCTGAAAGAAGGTTGGATCCCTTCTCATCGCCCTGTCCGGGGTTGTCGCAACGAGCGTAGTCAAGAACTTCGCCGCCGAGCTCTTCGAACTTAGCTGTGAAGCCGATGATACGATGATCATGGTTGTAGTCGCCCTGTGCGCCTGCAAGAAGGACAGCCTTTCTGCAGCCGGCATCAAATGCCTTCTGTGCAAGGTAAGCAGCTTCCTCTTCCGGCTCAAACAGAACTGTTCCTGCGTAAAGCTCATCCTCTTCCATTGCAGCAACATCTTCCTCTACAGGAGGTGTAGCAAAGAAAGCGTAAGGAACTTTTGCTTCATCACATGCCTGCTGGATTGCAGGGAAAACTGTCTCGGCAATACCGATCATGCAGACACCGTCAGGATTCTTTGAAAGCTGTGAACGGAGCATTGTGATGATATTGTCAACTGTGAACTGGTTGTCAACTACGTCTGCAGTTGAGCCTACGTGCTTTGCAACAGACTCGATGATCCATGAGTTGATATCGAGTGAGTACTCGCCCTGGCCAAAGTCATTTGTAGCAAATGTAAGACCAAGATTGGAAACATCAGTTGCTTCTCCGCCGCCGTCACCGCCGGGTGCTGCAGTTGTCTCTGCAGGAGCCGCTGTTGTTGCAGGTGCTGTTCCGCCGCCGCCGCAAGCTGCGAGGGAAACAACTACGAGTGCCATTGCGAGCACAAGTGCTAAAACTCTCTTCTTCATAAAATTTTCTCCTTAATTCATAAAATTTTTTGTTTTACTTTATTATTCAGGCTTGTAAAACATCAGCCTTAAGCGCTATATGGTCTTCAGACTTTTCCGGCTTCCTTTGCCTTGAGCAGCTCCAGGTCATTTCTCTTAAGAGAGAGCTTGTTGGAGTAGATCGTGATGCAGAGGATCGCTACAAGGAGGATACCTTCGATAGCCTCTGACGGAGCTGTGTCAACACCGCATGAGATCAGTCCGTTCTCGATGATAACGATGGTAAGTGAACCGATGATCGCCTTGAACAGCTTTGCGGAGTAGCCGCCGCTTACCAGGATACCTCCAAGGAAGATAGCCATCTGGATCTTCATCTCCATCATGTTGCAGAGTGTGCTGGAAGCACCGGAAACTTTTCCGAGAAGGATGAATCCGAATACACCGGCCATGAAACCTGAAATGCAGAAGCAGATCAGACGGATACGCCTTGTGTTGACACCGATTGCCTTGATGGTGTTCTCATTTTCACCCATGCCTTTGCAGTAATGACCGAATTTGGTCTTTTCAAAGATGAAGAACACTATGACTGCCAGGATCACCAGGATGATCAGTGAGATCCAGAATGTGGATATCTTGAGCAGATATCTCGGAGCCTTGATGGTAGCTCTTGTAAGTATGAAGTTCATCAATCCTCTGAGTGCGATCAGGCTGGCCAGTGTTGTCATGAATGATTCAGTCTTGAATCTGGTTATGATCATTCCAAGTATGAATCCGATCGCTGTACTGATGATAAGTGTCAGCGGGATCATTGCCCATCCGCCGATCGACTGTGAGATCAGAGCAGCTATGGTTGCTGACAGCGCACCGTTCGCACCGACTGAGATATCTGTACTGCCGAGCGAAACTACAAAGATTACGCCCAGTGCTCCGATAGCTACAGGCACGGCCTGAAGTACGATATTCTGAAGATTGAATAATGAAACCGTATTTCCACCCGAAACAATTGCAAAAAACGCAAAGAGAACGAGCATGGTGATCACAGGAATAATGTCGAGAATATTTATTTTCGCTTTCATCAGATCATCTCCTCAATCATTTTTTCTTCGCTGAAGTGTGAACTTCTGCCTATTTTTGCCTTTACTTCGCCGCCCTTCATGACGATGATGTTGTCTGCCATGCCCATTGCTTCGGTAAGCTCATCAGTGATCAGAAGCATTGTGAGTCCTTTCTTCTTGGCCTCATTCATGACGTGATAGATGTATGCCTTGACACCGACGTCAACGCCTCGTGTCGGGCAGTCGATGATAAGCAGCTGAAGGTCTTTCATAAGCCATCTTCCGAGGTTGACTTTCTGCTTATTTCCACCTGAAAGGCTGTTCATGGTATCGTTTATGCTGTTGCACTTTACGTTGTACTCAGCTTTTGAATCATTTGACATCTGCTTCATCTGCTTCATGCTTACGTAACCGAAGATCTTATCGATCTCTTCCAGTGAAGGCATAACGAAATTGTGCTGGATCGTTGTTGCCATCATCAGTGCCTCACGGTCCCTGTCCTTGGGAACATAGGCGATCTGGTTTCTAAGAGAATGCATTGCATCTTTGATCTCTTCATTCTTGATATCAAACATGACTTTGCCGCTTGTGGGCTTCATCAGACCGTATGCAGCCTGGCCGATGTCATGGATACCGGAGTCTGACAGTCCGCAGAATGCGAGGATCTCGCCCTTGTGGACCTCGAAGCTTACATCCTTGAGTCCGCTTGCTGTTGATACATTGTTGAATGAAAGAACGACCTGATCATCGTAGATCTCTTCCTCATCAGCGCGATAGTAGTCACCGTCCATCTCACGGCCGACCATCATCTTCTTGAGCGCGCTGTCAGTAGTCTCACTCGTTACAACAGTGTCGACAACCTCGCCGTCTCGCATGACTGTGATAGTGTCGGCGATCTTCAGTGTCTCTTCCAGATCGTGTGAGATCAGAAGGACTGAACGGTTGAGCTCACGGAATTTATCAAGAAGTCTGTAGATGACTTCACGGTTATCCTGTGAAAGTGACTGTGTGACCTCATCAAGGATCAGGATGTCCGGATCAACTGAAAGAGCACGGACAAGCTCGATCATCTTACGGTTCTCGATGTTGAGTCCATCAGTCTGGCGGCGGAACTTGATCGGAGGAAGTCCCCATTTTTCAAGTTCTTTATTAGCTGCAGCATAGATCTTCTTCTGGCTGATGAAAGGTCCCTTTGCGAACTGTTTTGTCCTGCCAAGGAATACATTGATGCCGGCCGGAAGGTCTGCGATAAGACCAAGCTCCTGGACTATGATCGAGATCTTGTGATCATATGCATCCATTGGTGACTTGGGCTGATACACTTCACCGTTAAGGTACATTGTTCCTGAATCGCTTCCATAAATACCTGCGATCTGGGAAAGGAGTGTGGATTTGCCGCATCCGTTCTCGCCTGCGAGTGCACGGACTTCGCCTCTGTGCAGTTCGAGGGAGACATCTTTGTTGGCATGAGTGATACCAAAGCTTTTGTTTATCTTTTCACATTTTAAAATGACTTCGCCAAACATCTTACTTTACTACCCCCTTTACTCCACGCTGTGCAAAGATTGCAAAAAGTATAACGACCGCGCCGAGAAGGAATTCCTGGAAAGTACCTGAAGGAACACCGAACAGTGTCAGCACATTGAAGATAAGAACGATGATGAATGTACTGATCGGAACGGCAATAATGCGGTTTACGAACTTGGAGAGTGTCTTAGCGAGCAGAACGGCAGCCAGAGGCTGGAATACTGTTGACAGTGATGTAAGTCCGCCCTGCGCGGGTGTAAATATCGAAACGCTTTCCTTTAACACACCGGCAACACCGAAGAAGAAACCGGCGATGATACCGCCCATGATGAGCGTCTTGGAAACGTTGATACCCATTGTATTGGATACGTTCTGGTTGCATCCTGTTGCACGGATGTTGATACCGATCGTCGTATTGTTGTAAATGAAATAAGCGATTACGACACAGATAACAAGAACGATGTAGATCCAGGGGCTGGATCCGAGGACACGGTTCTCATCTCTGAGGAATTCAACCTGAAGGCCCTGCAGTGCACGATACTGTGAGTACATGCTGACGATAGCCTCATAAACCATGGTCATACCAAGTCCGGCGATCCAGGGCGGAATCTTGGTAACCCGGTAAATGGTGAAGTTGAGCAGTCCGCACAGAATACCTGCCACGATGGCTCCGAGTACCATAAGGATTATGGATACTACCGGATTGTGGAAGGCATTTCCGATGATACCGGTGACGTTTGCCGTCAGGAGAACGATGGCACCGGGTGAAAGGTCTGTGATGTCACATGCAAAGATGAATGTGAAACCAATACAGATAATGGTGGGAACTGCCATGTTTCCAAGAAGGATCTTCAGATTGTCCGGAGAAAGCAGAACTCGTTTCGTTAAAAAGTGCAGAACAACGATTATCACAACTATTGCTGCGATAAGGACGATCAACCCGATGGGGGC
>JAZOAJ010000115.1:0-5113 GCA_045595385.1 Lachnospiraceae bacterium
AGACATGTACGGGTAAGCACTTGCCGGGCGGGCGGCGCAGTAATTGCAGTTTCCCAGATGCACGGGGGAACAGAAACCTCCTGATCTTTCCTGACATGAAAACACAGGAAGCTCCTCATAGCTTGTATCATGAGGAGTAAATGTGACAGACGTCAGGGAATGAAGTCCGGTTTTTCCGAAAGGCATTATTGAAAAGAACGGTCCGTCCATTACTGTGAGACCGATGCCCTTAAGTTTATCCGATGCCTCACAGAGTATGATCTCGCAGAGCTCATACTTTATCCTGAATTTCTCGAAACCGGCCAGTTCAAGTATCTGGTTCGCACCGGCGTAGGTTGCGTTAAGGATATATGATGATCTGAAAGAACCGTTATCCGTAATGATCTCATACTGGTCATCCGTTCTCGTGATCTGCGTGATATTTACCGAATAACGGATGTCAGCTTCTTTAAATGCGGAAAGCTCATTGACAAAATAGTCCCTCAGTATGAGGGCATCATATGTATATTCACGCGTAAGAAAAGCGCCGTCGCACATGCCTGCTTTGAAAAAACGCTCAGGATGCAGTTCGTCGCACGGGATCTTTGCAGCGTCGCAGAAAGCCTTGAACTGGAGACCGTCTGTCCAGGAATAAAGGCTGGAGACAGCGTATATCTGATCAAATGAACTGTTTATGCAGAACCCGTAGTCATCACAGAATTTGTCAAAATAACCTGCTGATTTGACAGCGGTTGAGAGGGATCTTGGGTAATGATAGCCCTGATGGACACGGGCCTGATTGATATATGTGGCGCGCTTGAACGGCGCGTCGTCACATTCAAGGACCAGGACTCTCTGTCCTTCCCTGACAGAAAACAGAGCTGCATAAAGGCCGTATAGTCCCGCTCCGATTATGATCTTGTCATATGAACTGACCTGTTCCATGCCGCAGCTTTTGTCCCCCTTGCTTTTGTTCTGTAATTATATTATCAGGTATTACATTTGTCAAAAAATACAAGTCTGATCCACCTCCGTATCGTGGTACTTGAAGAAATGGATATTTTTTTTTATAATGACCTCGATGTATACAGACGCATATTTGTCCATTAAGAGTTTTTTTGACAAGATCGGCCGCGATAGGATATATACATTCTCAGCTACAGCGGTCTTCTTTTTTATTCTCTCCGTTTTCCCTTTTGCGATCCTGCTGCTTACTGTAATACAGTATACTCCGCTTACACAGGAATACCTCATAGACAGGATAAACTATGCCTTACCGGAGATAATCGCACCGATCGTGACCGGGATGGTCAGTGAGATATATGCGACAACCAGCGGGGCTACGCTGATCTTTGTATCTGCGGTCGGTGCCATTTGGTCTGCTTCAAGAGGCATAATGGCGATCCTCAGAGGTATCAATGTATGCTTCAACACAAATGATAAGAGAAACTATTTCACAGTCAGGCTGCTTAGTTGTTTTTATGTCTTTGTGACATTTCTGATACTTTTGCTGCTGTTTGGCATTACCGCATTCGGACAGTCCATTTACGCGCTTATCAAAGGATATCTCGGTCCGCTCAACGATGTGATCCATTTCATCATTGTGCAGCGTTATCCTATTTCAATAGTTATACTTACGCTGCTGTTCATGCTGGTATATAAGTTCTTTCCTGCGAAGCACAACAGGTTCTTCAGGATGCTCCCCGGAGCGCTGCTGGCTGCAATAGGATGGGTGTTGCTCTCAGCTCTGCTGTCACTGTATGTCAGGTATTTCCCCAATTTCACCTATACTTACGGTTCCATTACTGCTGTCATAGTAGTCATGCTCTATCTGTACTTTGGCATGTATATCCTGTTTGTGTTTGCCGAGTTCAATTTCTTCATGAACATATTGTTTACGAACTGGGAAAGAAAAAGACTGCGCAACAAAGCCAGACGCTATGAAGAGAAAATGGCTACCCGCAAACTGAATGCCCAGCAGATGAGGGATCTGCTCCGCATCAGGGAAAAGCTTGGAATTAAGAAAACCGATTCATACCGGGTCCCGGTAGATAAGGAAGTATCTGAAGAGTCATACGAGAAGTTTAACGGATAATAAAAGAACCACCTGATATCGATCAGGTGGTTTTTTTAATGCATTCCCAAGGTGTCTCCTGAATTTTGACTCCTAGCAGTTGCTAGGTGGGTGTCCGCAATCCGGCATCTGAAGTCCAAGTTCCCGTAGGCAAGGCATGTCATGAACCGGACAATATAGGATTTTCCCGTTTAAAGTGATGTAGGTTCAAAATATCAGGCTTTACATCTTGGGCACCTTTATTCTATCAAATCTGCCGTTTCAGTTCAACTTTGCCGGGTTTGCATATTAACCAAAAATACAGGAGTATAATCGTTGTAATTGCTTTATTGACAAGGGTTTGTCTGCTCGTCCAGTGTTTTATAGTATCCTTCTAGGAATACTTTGAGGAAATGGTCTGCTTCAGGCATGTTCATGGCTGACAGGGCTTTCTCAGTCGCTTCCCTTGCTTTTACAAAATCAGTATTGCCGGAGCGTTCCTCCTCAATGCATTTGATCAGTGCAGATATCTTGTCTGCAGCCTTGACATATCTCATCAGTTCTGTATCCCCGTCACATTGCTGATCCATTATCGAGGAATAAACTACCTGCATGTCATCAGGCAGTGTATCTATCATGCGTGACTTGACTGACTGCTCCACATTGTCATAGGCTTTTTTTATCTGGGGGTCAAAGTATTTGACCGGTGTGGGAAGATCCCCCGTAATGATCTCAGGCGCATCGTGAAAAGCTGAAAGCAGGACAACTCTGCCCTCGTCCAGATGCTTCCCGAAATATGTATTTGCGATAACAATAAGAGCATGGGAAATGAAGATAACATCAAGAGTATGATCTGAAAGGCTCTCAGTCCGGCTGTTTCTCATGAGCCCCCATCTGTTAACATATTTCATTCTGGAAAGAATGGCGAAAAAGTTGCTGTTTTCTGTTCCCACTCTAGATCTCCTCTATCCTCTTGAGCTGTTCATATGTGTCATATGCGTTCTTCAGTTCATCATCATCCTCTATGTCCCCGAGCATGAAGCTGCCGTCATCTTCCTCAGAATACCGGCAGATAAATATGCCTTCATTGGTGATGTCATTATCTTCGGCAGGCCGGATGACCGCATAAGTAATCCCGTCAATGTCAAAACGCCTGAGTATCTCGCATTCTATCTCTTCCCCGTCATCTGTATAAAGTGTGACCCATTCGCTCTCTGAAAGGAAGTTAAAAGTCAGTTTGTCATCCATTGGGTTTCTCCTATATTAAGCAGCAAGCAGCTTGACAAGCCATGGTATGAGATATGTCGCCACGCTCATTATTATCGCGCAGAGGACTATACCAAGGCCTATGGCAATAGAACTCTTTTTTACAGGTATGCCCAGAAGGCTCGCAAGGAGCGCTCCGGTCCAGCCGCCGGTTCCCGGAAGCGGGATGCCTACAAAGAGGATAAGCCCCCAGAACCCGTATTTGTCGATCTTTCCACGCTTTTTCAGCGTTTTGGATTCAAGCCAGTTGACAAACTTTCCTGAGTATTTGAACTTTTTGAGCCAGGCAAATATCTTCTTTATGAACAGCAGAATGAATGGTATCGGAAGTATGTTGCCGATAACGCATATGATGATTGCCCTGACATATGGAACCCCAAGGAGCCTTGCAGCGATCATTCCGCCTCTCATCTCAAGTATGGGCAGGAGCGAAATGATAAAAATGACTATGTCATGGTTAAGGCTTCCGAATAGGTTTATTATGCTTTCGATCAGTTTATCCATAAATCATACGTTAAGGAACTTCTTAACTTCATCCTCCATGTCAGATATCTCACAGACAGTCTTATGCCTGATGGGAAATGCCATGATCTCCTTGATCGCCTTAGGCAGGCCTTTCTTTCCGCGCAGTTCATCCAGTCTCCATACAAGATCCCATATGCTGAGTTTGTCCACATGTTCGGGATCTATTACTGAAAGAACTGCCTTCAGGAACTTAAACGGGCTTGCAGTTGAAACGATCACGGTAGGTGTGTCATCACCTGTTTCCGCTTTGTACTTTTCATATCCGCATGCGGCAACGGCAGTATGTGTATCCATGATATAGTCGGAAGCATCATATACTTTTCTGATCTCGGCCAGAGACTCATCATCAGAAGCATAAACACCTGTGAAATCTTCAAGTCCGGCTTTCATTTCATCAGTGATGGTATATCTTCCCTCTTTGGAGAGCTGCTCCATGAGTGCGCGGTTCTTTTCCTCGCTCTCACCGGCGATCATGAATATGAGCCTTTCCAGGTTGCTGGATACAAGGATGTCCATGGAAGGTGAATTTGTCAGTATGAATTCCCTGTTTTTGTCATATATTCCGGTCTGGAAAAAGTCAAACAGCACTTTATTGTCATTCGATGCGCATATGAATCTGTTTACGGGAAGTCCCATCAGTTTGGCGTAATACCCTGCCAGGATATTTCCAAAGTTGCCTGTAGGGACAACAAAGTTGATCTTATCACCGCATTTGATACCGCCCTGCTTAACAAGCCTGGAATAAGCCCAGACATAATAAACGACCTGCGGGATGAGCCTTCCTATGTTGATGGAGTTCGCAGATGAGAACTGAAAGCCTTTTTCATTCAGCTCGCTGTTAAGCCTTGTGTCATTGAACATCTTTTTGACAGCAGTCTGGCAGTCATCGAAATTGCCTTTCACGGCAATTACGCAAGTGTTGTCACCCTTCTGAGTGACCATCTGAAGTCTCTGGATGTTGCTTACTCCGCCATCGGGATAAAAAACTACTATCTTTGTTCCGGGGACATCTGCAAATCCCGCGAGCGCAGCTTTGCCCGTGTCTCCTGATGTAGCAGTAAGGATAACGATATCGTTTGTAATGTTGTTCTTCCTTGCGGCTGTTGTAAGCAGATGAGGCAGTATTGACAGCGCCATGTCCTTGAATGCGATCGTAGCGCCGTGGAACAGTTCAAGATAATATGTCCCGTTCTTATTTACAACAGGAGCTATCTCTTCTGTGTCAAATTTGCTGTCATATGCATTGTCGATACAGTTTTTCAGCTCATCATCGGTGAAATCTGAAAAGAA
>JAZOAJ010000116.1:0-4236 GCA_045595385.1 Lachnospiraceae bacterium
GAAGAAGACCGGTACATGTTCAATGACCGGGTTTATATTTCCAGAAAGGACATCCGGAATCTTCAGCTGGCCAAGGCTGCCATAAGGGCAGGCATCGAGACGCTGCTGAAGATCAGGAAAGCCAGTTATGAAGAGATAAACGAGGTGCTTATCGCCGGAGGATTCGGCGCGTACATGAATATTAGGAGTGCATGCACTATCGGACTTCTGCCGCCGGGACTCATGAATAAGACCCGGTACGTTGGAAACAGCGCAGGAAAAGGAGCTTCGATGGCGCTCACACCTGAAGGAAGAGCGGAACTTAAGGTAATTGCGGAAAAATGCATGTATGAAGAACTCTCTTCTTCATCCCTGTTTAACGGGGAATACATTAACGCAATGATGTTTGACGAGTGGGAAGAGGTAGAAGATGACTGAACAGGAAATAATACAGGCAGCTAAAGACAGTGGATTCAGCACTGCTGAACACCTTGACCTGTCAACTCTGCATTTCCTTCCGGAAGTGAGGAGCATGTGCTCTGCGGACAGATGCCACAGCTATAATAGAAACTGGGCATGCCCGCCTGCATGCGGCACTCTGGAAGAATGGCAGGAAAAGGCAACACATTATTCAAAAGGCGTTCTGCTTCAGACTATCGGCGACCGCGAGGATTCTTATGATATCGAGGCCATGATAGAAGTGGCCCGCGAAAACAAAGATCATTGCGACAGGCTGATAGAGAAGCTGATCGGACAGAAAGCTGATTTTACTTTTCTTGCGGCCGGAGCATGCACGCGCTGTGAGAAGTGCACATGGCCTGATGCGCCGTGCAGGTTCCCGGAAAAGACATATCCTTCAATGGAAGCCGCAGGGCTCTTTGTGAGCCAGGTCTGTAAGGACAACGGAGTTCCATATAACTATGGAGATGAGAAGATAGCATATACATGCTGTGTGCTGTTTAATGATTAAAAAAACCGGCTTCCGTTTTTGAAGCCGGCTCATATTGTGAGTTTAAAGGATGATCAGGCTTATTTAGCTCTGAGTACTTCCTCACATTTGGCTGCGCATGAAGCGGCGTCTTCTGTATAGTAGTCCGCGCCGATCTCATCGCAGAAGGACTGGGTGATAGGTGCACCGCCAACAAATATCTTGACCTGGTCACGGATACCTGCTTCTTTAAGAGCCTCGATGGTCTTACCCATCATGGGCATGGTTGTTGTGAGCAGGGCTGAGCAGAGAACGAGATCACACTTTTCATTGATAACGGTCTCAACAAACTTCTCGGGCGGAACGTCAACGCCAAGGTCGATAACCTCGATGCCCTTGCTTTCAACAAGAAGCTTGACGATGTTTTTACCGATGTCATGAAGGTCGCCCTGAACAGTGCCGAGGCAGGCCTTGCCAAGAGGCTCATTGCCCTCTTCAGCCAGCATGGGTTTGATAAGTTCGGTTCCCTTGTTCATTGCACGTGCAGAAACAAGTACCTCGGGAACGAATGCTTCATTACGGGTAAAACGGTCACCTACGACATTCATGCCGCGAAGCAGTCCGTCATTGAGGATCTGCTGAGCTGTGAAGCCCTCTTCTACAGCCTTTGGGACGAGGTCCTTTACAATTTTGGCTTTTCCGGCTTCAACCGCAGCAGCCAGTTCATCTAATGCGCTCATTGAAATATCTCCTTTACTGGTATAGATCATTTTTATCGTGGGGAGTATACAATATGTTTGGAAGTGACGATAGAATAGTTTTACGATTTTTTGAATAATTGTGTGTTGTTGCAGGGAATGAATGCTTATGAAAGAAAATAACATCCTTTTGTCTTATGAAGAAAACAGGATACCTTATCCGCTGGAGTGTGAGCAGGAACTATACCGCGCGATCAGCAGCGGAGATCAGGAAACTGCCCAGATGCAGCTGAACCAGTTGCTCAGCCATGTATACTATTATGCCGGTGATGAGGAGGAATTCAATGTCAGGATAATGGAACTTCTGATCATCATGATACGGGCGGCTGCGGCTGGCGGCATGGAGATAAATCATGCCCTTGAAATGAGCAAAGACTATATCAATAAGCTTCATTCAATGAAAAATAATGAAGACATCACAGAGTGGCTTTCGGATAACCTGAAGCTGCTGATGAATGAAGTGTTCAGCCTCGAAGCTGAACGGCATTCAGCTTCCATGCTCAAGGCGATAGGATACATGAAAAGAAATTTCGCGAGAAAGCTCTCGCTGGAAGAAGTGGCGGATCATGCCGGATATTCCCCGGCTTATTTTTCCCGTATTTTCAGGGAAGACACGGGTATGGCTTATTCAGATTATCTGAACCTGCTCCGTGTGGAGAAGGGAAAGTCGCTCCTTCATTCCACTAAGCTCAAGATGACTGAGATAGGCGCCATGCTCGGATTCAGTGACCAGAGCCATTTTACAAGAACATTCAAAAAGATCACCGGCATAACACCCGACCAGTACAGAAAGAATTCATGAAAGCAATTGGAATAGATACCGGAAGTACATCGACAGATGCGGTAGTCTATGATCTTAAAAAGCATAATATACTTGCCTGGGCAAAGAGCGTTACGACCCACAGAAACCTGGAGATAGGCATACGCGAAGCAATCAGGAAACTTCCGCGGGATGTAGTTGAAACTGCCTCTTTCATATCGCTGTCTACAACTCTGGCAACGAATGCATGCGTTGAGGGCAAGGGAGATAATATCTGCCTGCTGTTCATAGGCGCGAGCCGGGAGGCTGTCAGGTGGACGCTTTCATCCTATGGATTTGAGAGCATGGATTTCATGCGCTTCATAGAGGGAAATGCCGCTCAGGGCATCGAGCCTGACTGGCATGCGCTGGATGACATGCTTCCTGAGATCGTAAGGGAATATGACGGCATAGCGGTAGCCCAGATGGGTGCGCGGGATAATGACGGCCTGTTTGAGCATCAGGCAGCTGAGCGCATTTCTGCATTTGCTGATATCCCTGTTACCTGCTCATATGATATCTTCAGGGAACTTAATGTCATCAAGCGCGGAGCAGGAGCATTGCTCAACGCCCGCATAGCTCCGGAGATAAGAAGCTTTTTTGATGCTATTCATGCTGTGCTGGAGGAAGAAGGACTTGACGTTCCGGTATTTGTCATGCGCAGTGACGGTTCGATCGTAAGTGAATCATATACGCTCCGCTATCCGGTGGAGACACTGGTATGCGGTCCTACCGCAAGCGTGAAAGGAGCTGCTGAGCTTTTTGATGAAAAGCAGGCAGTGGTCGTGGACATGGGCGGCACCACATGCGACATGGCGATCCTTAAGGGTGGAAAACCCAAGATCGATGATAAAGGTATCCGTCTGGCCGGATGGCAGACATTTGTAAAAGGCGTCAGCATAGAAACCCTTGGCCTTGGAGGCGACAGCCATGTGATCTGCAAAAACTTCGGCATTTCACTGGGCAGCAGAAGAGTGATGCCAATGTCGATACTGGCAGGTTATCATCCGGGCGTCACCAAAGAACTGAAACGCATTTCGGAGGATCCCAACGGAAGTTTTGTTCCGTTGCACGAACACTTCCTTCTGGTAAGAAAACCTCAGGCTGATGCCCCGCGTCTTACAGAAACCGATCAGGCAATATGCAGAGCCCTTGAAAACGGGCCATTGAGCGTATCGCAGCTTGCCAAAAAGGTTGGCGTTGATAAGTATTATCTGTTTACGGAAAGGCTCGAACAGCAGGGAATGGTGCTGAGGTGCGCATTTACACCCACAGATGCCATTCTGCTCAAAGGAGATATATTGGATCCGGGACGCGGCGCATATGGAAGGATAATGGAAACCAAAGAGGCTTCCATGGCTGCTTCGCTAGCGCTTACCTGTATGGCAGTTTCCACCGGAATGGACGGAAATGACATACTTGATGAAATATACCGTCTGGTCAAGGAAAAACTGTTCTGCAAGCTTGTACGGCTGCTCTGGCGTGACAGCCACCGCGAAACAGAGGAACCTCCGGCAGATCTTGACAATATGGCAAAAGAAGTCTTTGCCATGGAGATGGAAGAAAGCAGGGAGCGGTTTTCCCGCCCCGGCTTTGCCACAGACGCAGTCATCCTTGGAACCGGTTCCCCCATAGGCATTTTCCTGCCGGATGTGGCAAAAGCACTTCATGCCGGCTGGAAAGTATCAGAGTATTCGAGTGTATCAAATGCTCTTGGCGCGGTCATAGGGGACATATGCGCATATGAAACGGTCAGCGTGAGAACGGATTAC
>JAZOAJ010000117.1:0-19737 GCA_045595385.1 Lachnospiraceae bacterium
CCCCCGCCTGAACAGCCACACAGCCGCATGCCATGCATCCGACTAGCTTGAAAAGGCCAATGATGATCGAGATGATACCTCCGGCTGCCATGAGCAGTCCGCACAGATACAGGTAATTTCTTCCTTTGCTTGGTTCCATGAATGATCCTTCCTGATATTTATTTATAAAAAGAGTATTCCTGTTCGGAGCAGTTGTCAACTTGCCGTTTTCTGCGGGTTTTTTTTGCGCAAAATTGCGTTAGTAAAACCCTGTCCGGTATGATAGACTAATTACAGATGAGGAATGCTCTTTGAAAGGGCAATGCAGGAAGGAAAATACGAATGCAGCCGCTTAATGAAAATGCGGAACGCCTGGCCAGGGCGATGGCGAGCCGTCTGCCCCATAAAGAGGTCAGGAAGTGGGTCCGCGAAAATGCCGCTCCCTACAAGGAAATGATGACATATTACCAATGTGCCATCATGGCAGTGGAAACAAAAGTCAGGGTCATGAATGAGGAGCTGTCGCTCAAATATGACAGAAATCCGATCGAAACGATCAAGAGCCGCCTGAAAACAGTAGAGAGCATAGCAGAGAAACTTAACAAGCGAAACCTCGTACCGACCATAGAGGTCATTGAACAGAACATAACCGACATTGCCGGCGTAAGGATCATCTGCTCCTACGAAAAGGACATATACATGATCGCCGATGCGCTGCTCAGGCAGGACGACATCACGCTCGTGGAGAAGAAAGACTATATCCAGAATCCCAAGCCGAACGGATACAGGAGCCTGCACCTGATAATCGAAACGCCGATATTCCTGTATGACAGGAAGAAATACATGCGGGTGGAGGTCCAGCTGAGGACCATATCCATGGACTGCTGGGCAAGCCTTGAGCACAAGATCAAATATAAAAAGGATCTTCCCGAGGATGTCGCCCAGGAGCTGGAGGTCGAACTCTACGAATGTGCGCAGCTCAGCAAGGAACTGGATGTAAAGATGGAAGCGATCCAGAGGAAAGCGGATGTCTTCCTGGATAATGGATTATAAACGGAGGTACTTTAAGCAAAATGAAAGTGATCACGATCAGCCGCGTATATGGCGCGGGCGGACATTCGGTCGGAAGTATGGTCGCCGAAAAACTTGGCATTGAGATCTATGACCGCGACATCATCAAGGAAACAGCGGAAAAGATGGCGCTTACACCTGAAAAAGTAGAGGGAGACGAGGAAAAGCTCACATTCAGTGAGAGCATTGTCAGAGCCATTTCCCCGGTGAATTATGACATGAAGGACCATCTTTTCGATGCGGAAAGGCAGGTCATTGAACATCTTGCCTCAAAGGGCCCCTGTGTCATACTAGGGCGCTGCGCGGGAGTCATACTCAGGGCAAAAGGATTTGATGTCCTTGACGTGCTGCTTTATGCAGATGAGGATGCCAGGGCTGAAAGGGTCGGGGAGATCCTCGGGACCACCAGTATCTCAAAGATCCTTAAGGAAATGAAGAGAGTCGACTCCAGGAGGAACGCGTATTATACATATTACACGGGCAAGAAACTCACGGACTGTGAGAACTGGGATCTCGTCCTTAATACAGGCACACTCGGATACGAAAAGTGTGTTGACCTGATCTGCAGCGCAGTGGAATGAACCGGGAATAATGATCAGAAGAGGCAGGGAGCACCCTGCCTCTTTTCATTTGAGTTCATACAAACTACACAGTTATAAAATTGCATCAGAACTGTGTATATGGTTTAATTAAAGGTACGGAACTCATGAAAGGAGGCACACCATGACAACCGGAAGAAAAGAATGGAAAGAGACCGGCGAGGAGCTCGGAGGAGCTTTCAAGAACCTTGCAAAAAGCCTGATCAGAACAGGTGCCGAAGGCGTTAAGAGAGCCGAGGAATGGGCAAATGAGGATGAAGATGCAGCCGGACGCGCACCTGAAAACGAGGCAGAAGAGTCGACGGTTTTCAATGACGGCTCATGGCGCGAGACCGGAAAGAGCCTTGGCAAAGCACTTGCCAGCCTTGGCAGCTCCATAATGGGGAGCGTTGAAAGAGGTGCTGACAAAGCTGAGGAATGGGCAAATGAAGCCAAGGAAACCTGTGACAGCAAGGTTGAAGAGGCTGCTGAGAAGGCTGAGAAGAAAGCCGATGACATCAAGCGCGACGCGCACGAGTTCGCAGAGGGCCTGAGGGAAGCTGACAGGGAAAATGAAGAGGCAGCAAAGGTAGTTGCTGACGCCGAGATCGTTTCCGAGGAGACTATCGAATAAAAAGCACCAAAAAAATGCACATTCCAATACAAAAAATCCTTTTATTTTTGTGCAACTTGTATTATCATAATTGTGTATTGTTTATCGAAAACGCATGCAATTTAGGTAATATTAGATAATATTAGTTGGGGGATGTCATGATTTCCAATCAGCTGTTGCAAAAGACCATCGACAGGATCAAATCGATCTCGGGAACCGATATCGCGGTCCTTAACCTGAATGGTGAAGTTGCAGTAAGAACCTATAAAGATGAATCGATCGACAAGGATACGGCGGTCAGGTTTGCCACATCTGTACTTGATGAGCAGGCGATAAGCGGACACAGGCTTTTCCGTGTAAGGAGTGAATCACGTGATGAATTCATTCTGGCAGTCAGGGAGAACGGTTCTGATGTATCCGTTGTCGGCGGACTTGCGAGATATCAGATAGAAACACTGCTTGAAGCCTACAAGGAGAGGTTTGACAGAGACAATTTCTTCAAGTCTCTTCTCATGGACAACATGCTCATGATCGATATATTTGACAGGGCAAGAAAACTCCGTATAGATATCGAGGCATACAGGTCAGTGCTGATAATCGAGCTTAAGGACAAGCGCCGCAGTGACATGATGGAGATAGTCAAGAATGTTTTCCAGGGCAACGGGGAGGACTTTGTCACGGCTGTCAACAAGAATGATGTCATTGCCATCAAGAGAGTTGACGCGCCGGACAGCTATAACCAGATGGATGCCGCTGCAAAGAAGATCTGCGCTGCGGTAAAAAGAGAGACCGGCGAGGACATCAGGGTCGCGTACGGCTCGATCGTATCTGATCTTAAAGAGATATCCAAATCCTACAAGGAAGCGAGGATGTCCCTGGATGTCAGTGAGATCTTCTTCGAAGGCAGGGAGATCAACCCGTATAACAGGCTCGGCATCGGAAGGCTGGTCTATCAGCTGCCGATACCTCTGTGCAGGCTGTTCATCAAGGAGATCTTCGGAGACATATCGATCGAGGACATGGACAAGGAGACCATTTCCACGATCAACAAGTTCTTTGAGAACTCCCTGAATGTTTCTGAAACATCCAGACAGCTCTATATCCACAGGAACACGCTTGTTTACAGGCTGGACAAGATACAGAAGACGACCGGACTGGACCTCAGGGTCTTTGAGGATGCGATCACATTCAAGATCGCGCTGATGGTCTCAAAATACATGAAGAACATAGAGTCAAGGAAATAATGATAGTATTAGAAAACGTAACAAAAAAATTTGATGACAAGGCTGCACTCAACAACGTCAGCCTTCATATCAACAAGGGCGAATTCGTCTTCGTAGTGGGCGGGTCCGGAGCAGGAAAGAGTACACTGTTCAGGCTGCTCATCAAGGAGCTCCAGCCCACATCAGGCAAGATATTCATAGACGGGCAGAACATAACCAAGCTCAAACGCAGGAAAGTCCCGCAGCTGAGAAGAAAGATCGGAGTCGTATTCCAGGATTTCCGTCTGCTCAAGGACAGAAATGTTTACGACAACATAGCATTTGCCCAGAGAGCGATATCCGCCCATCCGAAGGATATCAGAAAGAATGTCACCGAAGCGCTTACGCTCTGCGGCATTTCTGAAAAGTACAGAAACTTCCCCGATCAGCTTTCGGGAGGCGAGCAGCAGAGGGTTGCCCTCGCCAGGGCGATCGTCAACAAGCCCGAGATCCTTCTGGCCGACGAGCCGACAGGAAACCTTGATCCGGCTAACTCGCAGGCGATCATGGAGCTGCTCGAGAAGATCAATGAAACAGGAACAACCGTAGTTGTAGTTACACATAACCACGCGATCGTCCGCAGCATGAACAAGCGTATCATCAATCTGAAGAACGGCGTTGTTGCGAACGATATCCAGGAAGGAGGTCTTGCAGGTGAGAACTAAGAGCTCCTTCGGCTACTGTCTCGGACAGGGCTTTGCAAACATCAAGAGGAACAAGGTGTTTTTCCTTGCTTCAGTTGCAACCATCGCGTCATGCGTGTTCCTTATCGGCATGTTCATTGCGATAGCGATGAACCTTTCATACATGGTCAACCAGGTTTCCAACAATGTATGCGTCACAGTCTTCTTTGACGAAGGCATGGCGGAGAAGGATATCCTGAACCTGAAGAAAGACGTTGAGTCGTGGGACAAGGTGGCATCGGTGGATTACGTCTCCGCTAAAGAAGCATGGGAGAGGTTCAAGAACGATTATTTCGCCGACTATCCCGAGCTTGCGGAAGGATTTGCCGACGACAACCCGCTGGCAAATTCAGCGTCATTTGACATTTACCTGAACGATCTGGAGGATCAGGATGAAGTGGTCGCGAAGCTTGAGACCACACCGGGCATCCGCCAGATAAACAAGTCGGAACATGCCGCCAGCGCGCTGACGGACATAGCAAAGATCGTTGCGGTCGTTTCGGCCGTGCTGATCATAGTACTTCTTGCGGTATCGGTCTTCCTGATCACTAATACCATTGTGACAGGCATAGCCCTCAAGAAGGAAGAGCTGCAGATCATGAAATATGTAGGAGCAACGGACTTCTTCGTTAAGAGCCCGTTCGTCTTCGAAGGTGTGATCATAGGGCTCATAGGTGCCATAATCCCGCTCATCATCCTGTTCTTTATTTACAGGTCAGCGATGATATTCTTTATTGACAAGTTCCAGGCGGTGGCATCAGTAGTCACATTCCTGCCTGCCGGCAGGGTATTTGCCGTACTCATTCCGGTAGCATTTGCCGTAGGTGCCGGTATCGGTTACATCGGAAGTACGATAGCAACCGGAAGACACATCAAAGTCTGAGGAAAGTGATATTAAATGAGATTATTTAAGAAAACGATAAAAACGATGATTGCCCTCATGCTCGTACTGTCGCTTGCGGCAGTGCCTGTACTCGCTGACGAGCAGGATGATCTCGAGGAGAGAAACGCCGAACTCGAGGCGCAGATCGCTGAGGAAGAGGCCAGGGTGGACGAGATCCTTGCCACGATCAACGACCTTGAGGAGTATATCTACGCGCTTCAGGTTGAGATGGACAACATTGAGTCCATCATCCAGGATTATGAGTTTGAAAAAAGCCAGAAGCAGAATAAGGTAGACGAACTGAATGCCACGGTGGCTGACCCCGAGGCGAAGATCGCCGCAGAGGAAGCCGAGATCGCGCATCAGTATGATCTCATGAAGCTCAGGATACAGTTCCTCTATGAAAATGTCGGAACATCCTATATAGAAGCCATTTTCTCATCTGCTTCATTCAGCGAGGCGGTTGAGAAGGTCCAGTATCTGCTCCAGATATCAAACTACGACCGTGACGTAATGGTCAAGGTCCAGGGCATGCTCGATCAGGTCAAGGCTGACAAGACCGTTGTCGAGGATCAGATAGCTGTCATCGAAGACGAGATGGCCGAGATAGAGATCCTTCAGGATGCACAGGAGGCACAGGAGGAACTCTACGCCGAGGTGCAGTCGCTGCAGGAGGAAAAACTTGCAGAGCAGGAAAGCGAACTCGACGAGGCACAGGCAGTACTTGATTCATTCTATTCGGAGATCGCCGAGAATGAAGCAAGGATCAATGAGATCATGGCAGAGTTCGAGGCTGAGCAGGAAAGGCTCAGGGAAGAAGCAGAGGCCGAGTACTGGGCAGAAGTCGAGGCAAGGCAGCAGGAACTGATCGCGCAGGCTGAAGAGGAAGGCTGGGAGGTTACCCAGGAGGATCTGGATGCCATCGAGGATGAGGTTCCATATACAGGCGGCGGAGGATCAGACGGATTCATCTGGCCGCTCAGCGGATACAGCAACATAACATCCTACTTCGGATACAGGGATGATTCCGATGTACTTGCGACCGGAGCGTCATATTATCATCAGGGAATAGACATCTACTGTCCTGAAGGCACACCGATAATGGCAATTGCGGACGGCAAGGTTGTATCCAGTTATTATGACGGCGGAATAGGATATACAGTCATCATTTACCATGGCGACGGCATATTCTCCGAGTATCACCACATGTGCCAGTACGCGGTGGTAGGAGTCGGAGAGACAGTATGGCAGGGCGAAGTCGTCGGCTATAGCGGACAGACCGGCCAGTACTGTACAGGGCCGCATCTCCACTTCGGCATGAGTGCAGGAAGTGATGCATACGCCCTCGCGAACTTTGTAAATCCGCTTAACTTTTATTGATAAAGAAGAGTAAGATCATTCAATGGCCCCGGGGACATCCGGGGCCATTATATTAAGCGTTAAAGGAAAAACAACAATGAACGGAACAGACGGAAACAATCAGCAGACTCCACAGCAGTACCAGCAATATCAGCAGTATCAGCAGTACCAGCAGTATCAGCAGGCACAGCAGTATCAGCAATATCAGCAGTACCAGCAGCAAGCACCGCAGCCCCAGCCTCAGCCTCCGCAGAAAAAGAGGCTGCCGTTCTGGCTTGGCATCCTGGTAGGCGTAGCCGCGGCAAGCATCCTGGCGATCATGTTCATGATGCTGTTAGGCTTCAGGTCATTGATCAGAAGGCCTGACGCTTCCCAGTCATCCTACTCAGCCGGAGCATCATATTCAGGGAGCGGTCCCGTGGATTCAGCACTTGAAAAGATCGATTCTGTGCAGGATCTGGTGGACAAATATTATCTCTGGGACATCGACAATGATTACATGGAAGAGAAGATCATTGACGGATATGTTTCCGGCCTGAATGACAAGTACGCGCTCTACTATACTCCCGAGGAATTCGAAGAGCTGCAGGAATCAGTCTCCGGATCATATGCGGGTATCGGCGTAAGCATCGTAATGAACGATGAAAACCGGATAGAAGTGTACAAAGTCTTTTCCGGAAGCCCCGCTGAAAAGGCCGGGATCTTTGTCGGCGACATAATCGTTTCCGCAAACGGCGAGTCAGGATTTGCGACACTGGACGATCTGGTCGCCATAGTCAGGGGACTTCCCGGAACAACTGTCGATCTGGTGATCGACCGCGGCGGCAAAGAGATCCCCATGACAGTCGAGAGGGCCAGGATCCAGGTAGAGACAGTCGAATACAGGATGATCGATGACAAGATCGGATACATCTACATCTCAGAGTTTGAGACAGTGACAGTCGAGCAGTTCAATGCAGCGATCGACGCTCTGTTCGCGCAGGGCATGGAGAAGATCATCCTCGACCTCAGGGACAATCCGGGCGGAGATTACGACACCGTGGTAGCGATGTCAGACAGGGTTCTTCCCGAAGGCCCGATCATGACTGTAAAAGATAAGGATGGGACGATCATAACCGAGAATTCAGATGCTGAGCACAGCCTTCAGATCCCGATGGCGATCCTCATAAACGGCAATTCCGCATCAGCATCCGAGGTGTTTGTCGGAGCGATACAGGATTACGACATGGCGGTGATCATAGGAACACAGAGCTACGGCAAGGGCATAGTCCAGAGTATCTTCTCATTACCGGACGGCTCCGGAGTAAAGTTCACTACCCAGGAATACTACACTCCGAGCGGAGACAGCATCCACGGAGTCGGCATCACACCTGACATCGTTATCGAGATACCTGAAGAAGCTTATGAAGACGGCGTTCTCGAAGACGAGGAAGACACACAGCTCCAGAAGGCCATCGAGGAACTGAAGAAACAGTGAACTTCCCAAAACTCTGCATGCAATTGATTTTTTCAGGAAAATGCATGAGATTTGGGATGATCCGGAATTCACGTTGGGGGAAATAGTACTGTTCATCCAAGTGCCCCCACTACCCATATGAACGCACAAAAAAGCAGCCCGCAATGGGCTGCTTTTTGCAATGTAAAATTAATATCAGTAGCTCGTTGAATGATTCCTTACATAATCAAGCGCTACCTGGCAAGTCATGAGCACTGCGGAGGAGTCTGTGAAATCGCTGACTCCGATCATTTCGAGGAGTTCCATGTAACCGTATTTGTAGGAGCCGGCCTCGATCAGCGCTTCCCAGATCTCGATGGCCCTGTCCATGTCAGTCTCGGTCTCGAGCCAGATCTCAAGGGCTACGATGCCGGTGGCCGCGTAGCTGAAGTAATACATCGGGCTTTCAAAACTGTGGGATACATGGATCCACCAGTAATCGGCGCCGCCGTACAGAGTTGAGTATGTATCGCCGTATTCCTTGCAAAGGTCGCCGTACAGCTTATTGATATCATCCAGAGTCATGTCAGGGTGCGCATAGATCTCTCTCTGGAATTCATCAAATACACATCCGTCAACTACGTTGGAGAGCAGGTTGATGACGGTATAAGCCTCCATCGTGTCTGCCAGGTTGCCGTAAATGTCATCAAAGTAGTATGAGTACAGACTCTGGAGACCGTTGGAGTGGATCTCGGAGATCTCGAGCGAACCATATGAATAGACAAGGATATTCGGGTTCATGTTATTGTGGAAAGCGGTGAAGTGTCCGAATTCATGGTTAAGGGTGCAGAAGTCGGTCACGTTTCCGTCGGCAGTCTCAAACAGGAAAGGCACATCGCTCTTTGCAAAGGAGATCGTGTAAGCTCCGGTCATCCTTTCATCGTCATCTCCTATGGAATAAAGCTGGTCATCGATCAGGAGATCGGCCGCCTCGGCAGCATATGTGCTTATCTTGCCTGCGTAAGTCTTGAGGTCTGCAAGCATCTCTCTGGGATTAGCCTTCTCATTAATGTAATAAGGTGAGAAGTAAGCAGATGAGTTGTAGAGCAGATCATAGTAATCAGCTGAGAACTTCTTGACCGTTTCACAGAAGGCTGCGGCATCTTCGCCGTTGAAATCCCTGCAGTAGATGTTCTCGTCGGCATAATCCGCGTAGTTGTCATAGCCGTATGTATTTGCCAGCTGTGTCCTTACCTGGACAAGCTCCAGGTAAATGGGTCCGACGATATCGACAAGTTCGGAATCGGGAGTGCCCTCATCCTCAGCTTCCTCTATCGCTGTATAGTACTGGTCGACAAGCTCACTTTCACGTTTGTACAGATCGGCCTGTTCATCTGTCATCGGCTCATAATCTTCGTAGACTTCGAAGTATTCCTCGCCGACATGTTTCTTGAAGTCATTGGCGCAGGGACCCTGGCAGACTTCATAAATGGATGTCATGAAGTAGTCGTAGATCTCCTGGATCATCTCATCGAATGCCAGGTACTGTTCGGACAGATACTCGTCCGCAGGATCCTGGGAGTATGCCACATACAGGATCGAGCTATCCTCGTCGATGTACTTGTATTCCTCATACAGCTCGTCGTAAAGAGCGTTGACGGCATTGGAGTCATTGCCTGTGGCAAGCTCTCTCAGCTTATCGCATTTGTCATAGAAATCGGCCGGGTCATATTCTTCATAGACAAATGAACCATCACCGATCGAAACGCCTGATGAAGGCCTGGGAACGGGGTTATCCGGACGCGAGGGCTTTGTTGTCTCGGGCTGCGTGGGGTAATCAGGAGTAGGCAGAGTAAAGTCCCAATCGTCTGGATCGAAGATGTCATCTCCGTCAATTCCGCCAAGGGCTGAGATGCAGGAGCCTACGCAGCCGACACAGCCGATCAATCCCAGACATCCGCCGCACCCTGTGCCGATCGTGAGAGCGAGCACAAGAACGAGAGCTGTGATGACCGGTATCAGTTTCTTGGGTTTTTTGTTTTTCATTGCAATCCTCCGAAGAAGTTATTTATTCAGCGCAAGATATGTTATGCAGCTGTGGGCAGCAACATTGCCTTCCCCGACTGCTTTTGTGTACTGGTAAGGCCTGCCCGTGCAGTCACCCGCGGCAAAGCATCCGGGGATGTTTGTTGAGCAGTCGCGCGATACAGCTATGTGGCCGTCCTGCACCTCAAGTCCCGCCACGAGCTTGGAAGGGGCGATCGCGTTCCTGAGCGCGAAAATGCCGTCAACCTTGACAGCATCGCCGCTCTTGAGCGTGAGGGTGTCGACCTTCATGCCGCCGCTGATGGCTGCGGGGACGTCGCTCATCAATGTGACATTTTCCCTGTCTATGGCGCTGTCCTTGAAAGTCGGGAAATATAAAACCTCCGATGCGAGATCGGCGAGGAATTCAACCTCGTGCTCGTACTTTTTATCATTTGTGATGACGGCTATCTTTTTGCCCTTATAGAACATGCCGTCGCAGGTCGCGCAGTAGCTGAGGCCCCGGCCAAGGAATTCATCTTCGCCGTCAAGGAGCTTCGATGTCATGACGCCCATGCACAGTATCACGGTCTTGCTCTCGTAGATCTGGTTGTCGGCGAGAACCATGAAATAGTCGTTGTTCTTCATGACGTTAGTAACAGTCTTTTCGGTTATCTCTATGCCGGCAGCTTCACGCTGGGAATCAAAAGCCTCAAAGAGCTCTTTCCCTGAGACCATCGGAAGGCCGGGGTAGTTGGCGATCTTCTCCGCGGTCTGCACCTTGGTGCTCAGATTCCGGGAACCGAACCAGAGAAAGTCCTTTTTATGTATCTTCAGGTTAAGTGCGGCTGAAAGACCGGCCGGGCCGGTTCCGATGATAATGCAGTCGTACATGATATATTTTCCTCCTGATATATGGATAAAACTAATATACCACAACTTATAATAGAAAAATCCGAAAAATGTGTGTTCAGCATGCATTCACGAAAGTTTTACATCGGGGGAAAATGATGTTACAATACTTATTTATAGTGGGAAACTGTATACATTTTGAAAGGCATAGCAGTGGGAAACATAGAAGAATACAGAAAAGAGATAAATGAGATAGACTCTCAGATGGCTGAGCTCTTCAAGCAGAGGATGGCTGTCTGCAAAAAGGTTGCGGATTACAAGATGGAGTGCGGACTTCCCGTAAAGGATGCGAACCGCGAGGCACAGATCTACGCCAAATGCGCTGAAAGGATAAATGATCCTGAGATCGAGGCATATTATGTGAACTTCCAGAAATCGCTCATCAGTCTGTCTTGCGATTACCAGACAAGGCTGATGGAAGGCCTCAAGGTCAGCTACAGCGGAGTCGAGGGAGCCTACGCCTACATGGCGGCAAAGAAGATGTTCCCCGACGCGCAGCTCATTTCCTGCTCCAACTTCGAGCCCGCATATAACGCAGTGCTGGAAGGGAAAGCGGACTTTGCGGTCCTGCCCATCGAGAACAGCTACGCGGGAGATGTCGGAGCTGTCATGGACCTTGCATTTGACGGTCCGCTCCACGTAAACAGGCTTTGCAACCTGACGATAGAACACAGCCTTATCGCGCTGCCGGGGGCAAGGATATCTGACATAAAGACAGTCGTCAGCCATCCCCAGGCGCTCATGCAGTGCGATGAGTTCATAAAGGCGCATGGGTTTGAGACGAAAGAATATGTAAATACCGCAAGGGCCGCGCAGTTTGTTAAGGAACAGGGCGATCCTTCCATAGCGGCGATAGCGTCGGTTGACACTGCCGAGCTGTTCGGCCTTGAGATACTGGAGCGGAAGATCAACACAGCTGACAACAACACATCGAAGTTTGCGGCATTCTCAAGAGTGCAGGTGCCGGCCGCGAGCCTGGCGGGGAAGAAGACAGGCTTTATCATAGTATTTTCGGTTAAAAATGAAGCGGGAGCCCTTGCGATGACTCTGAACATCCTCGGAGCGCACGGCTTCAACATGAGAAACCTCAAGAGCCGTCCGCTCAAGGGATCGGTGTTTGAGTACTATTTCTATATTGAGGCGGAAGGCGACATATTTGACGAAAACGGCGGGAACACGCTCAGGGAGCTGTCCGTCATGTGCGAGAAACTGAGGCTCCTTGGAGCATTTGAGGAAGAGGACTGACATGATCATCAGAATGGAACTCGGGCCGGACAGCTACGACATAGTCGTGGAGCGCGGCGCCCTGGCAAAAGCTTCCGGGTACATGGACCTGGACAGAAAAGTACTGGTAGTTACGGACGACGGAGTGCCACATGAGTATGCCGAGGCCATAGCTGCGCAGTGTGCCGACGCGCATATCCACATACTTCCCCGGGGAGAGGCAAATAAGGACATGGACCATATGGAAAGTATACTGAAGGCCATGCTGGATGCGTCTCTCACGAGGAAAGACTGCGTTGTAGCAGTGGGCGGCGGCGTTGTAGGCGACATGACAGGATTTGCAGCGGCGTGCTACATGAGGGGCATAGATTTCTACAACGTTCCGACGACACTCCTTTCCCAGGTGGACTCTTCGATAGGCGGAAAGACCGCGGTCGATTTTCAGGGCGTAAAGAACATAGTCGGAGCCTTCCATCAGCCGAAGGCAGTTGTCATAGATCCGGATACACTAAAGACACTTGACGAAAGACAGGTCATGGCCGGACTTGCCGAAGCCATAAAGATGGCTGCGACAAGTGACGAGGGGCTCTTTGAGCTGATCTGGAAGAGCACGGACCTGAATGAGGATCTTGAGGACATCATCTGCAGAGCACTTCTCATAAAGAAGTATGTGGTCGAGCAGGACCCTAAGGAAGCCGGGATCAGGAAGATACTTAACTTCGGCCACACCATAGGTCATGCGATAGAGGCGTTCTACAAGGGAGAGTTCCTCCACGGCGAGTGCGTTGCGATGGGAATGATCCCGATGAGCAGCAGGGAAGCCGGCAGCCGCATAAAGGCGGTGCTTGAAAAATACGCTCTTCCGACAGAGTGCCGGGCATCAGCGGACGATCTCATGCCGTATGTCCTGCATGACAAAAAGATGCAGAAAAAGACCATTTCCATCATATTTGTTCCGGAGATAGGCGACTGCAAGATAATAGATGCAGATCCGGAAACGATCAGGAAATTTATTGAAGGCCGCTAAGAAAAGCGGAGGATGAGAAAATGAAGAACACATTCGGAAACAGCATAGCGGTTACTCTGTTCGGGGAGAGCCACGGAGAAGCCATCGGGGCTGTGATCGACGGACTGGCTCCGGGGATCGAAGTGGATGAGGAAAAGATAAGGCTTTATCTGTCGAGGCGCAGGCCGTCAATGGCAACTGACACGCCAAGGCAGGAACAGGACGATTTCCGCATAGTGAGCGGAGTCTTGGGCGGAAAGACCTGCGGAACGCCTGTCACGATCATCATTCCCAACACGGACGTAAGGAGCAAAGACTACGAATACGGCCCGGCGCGCCCTTCACACGCAGACCTTGCAGCCCACGCGAAGTATCACGGGTTTGAAGACTACAGGGGCGGCGGACATTTCTCGGGAAGGATAACAGCCGCGGTTGTTGCCGCAGGAGGGATACTCCTTCCGGCGCTTGAGAAAAAGGGGATTCGGATCGGAACCCACATAGCGCGCTGCGGAAATACCTGCGACCGTGCATTTGAAGACCATGAAAAAGACATCGCGTCCCTTCAGACGAAGATGTTCCCGGTCCTTGATGATGAGGCGGGAGATAAGATATATGAAGAGATAATCGCTGCCGGAGAGGACAGGGACAGTATCGGAGGCATCACCGAGACCGCGGTAACAGGACTTGAAGCCGGGCTTGGAGAGCCCTGGTTTGACAGCGTTGAAAGCCGGATCTCGCATGCGGTATTCGGCATCGGCGCGATCAAAGGGATAGAGTTCGGGGCCGGATTTGAGATGGCCCTTAAGAGGGGCAGCGAGGTAAACGACCCGATCCGTACAGAGGATGGAAAGTACTTTACTCTGACTAACAACAACGGCGGCATCAACGGGGGGCTGACCAACGGGATGCCCGTGATCTTCCGCTGCGCTGTAAAACCCACGCCCACTATAGCAAGACCGCAGCAGACAGTGAACTTCATCACGGGTGAGAATATCGAAATGACTGCGAAGGGCCGCCATGACCCCGCGGTAATCAGGCGCATCTGCCCGGTCATCGACAGCATTACCGCCATCGTGATCAGTGACATGCTCTGCTCGCGCCACGGCACGGACTGGCTTGCATGAGAGGGGAAAAGATGCAGTACGGACTTATAGGAGAACACCTCGGGCACAGCTATTCCCCCGAGATACACGCGCAGATAGCGGATTATGAATATGAGCTGAAGGAGATTGCGAGGGAAGATCTGGATGCCTTCATGAAGGCAAAGGACTTCAGGGCGATCAATGTGACCATACCATACAAACAGGATGTGATCCCGTATCTGGATGAGATCAGCGAACAGGCGGCCGCGATCGGCGCGGTAAATACGATCGTCAACAGGGATGGACGTCTCTGGGGCGGCAATACCGACTTCGCGGGAATGAGCGCTCTGATCAGGAAACTCGGACTGGACCTTGCAGGCAGCAAAGTCCTTATCCTCGGGACAGGCGGGACCTCAAGAACAGCGATGGCAGTGGCAAAGAGCCTTGATGCGGGAGAGATCCTGCGGGTTTCAAGGCGGGGAAATGACGGGGCCATCACATATGAGCAGGCTTATGCGGAACACGCGGACGCGAAGATCATCATCAACACAACACCTGCCGGCATGTACCCGAAAGCAGAAGGAAAGGCGATAGACATAAGCCGTTTCCCGGATCTTAAGGGAGTTGTGGACGCCGTTTACAATCCGATCAGGACCAATCTTGTGCTCGATGCCCAGGAGAGAGGGATCCCTGCTGAGGGAGGGCTCTACATGCTCTCCGCCCAGGCGGTATATGCCTGCGGGGCTTTCCTTTCAAGGGAGATGGATGACGCGGTGATAGACCGCGCCTACAGAAACGTCCTTAACGCAAAGCGGAACATCATCCTTACGGGCATGCCGTCCTGCGGCAAGACCACGATAGGGAAAATGCTTGCGAAGTGTCTCGGCAGGGAGCTTATCGACACCGACCGGATGGTCATTCAGAAGATAAACATGCCGATAGCCGAGTATTTCGCAAAAGAAGGCGAACAGGCTTTCCGCGACAGGGAGAGCGAGGCAATAAACAGCATGGCCCTGCGTGACGGGATGCTGGTAGCCACCGGCGGAGGCGCGGTCCTCAGAAAGGAAAATGTACGTGATCTTAAGAGGAACGGCGTTGTTATTTTCCTGGACAGACCGCTGGAGAAACTGATCTCGACAGACGACAGGCCGCTGTCATCCTCAAGGGAAGCCCTTGAGAAAAGATTTAATGAGCGTTATGACATTTACAGAAGCTGCGCGGACATTATCATAGACGCGTCCGGCAGCATAAAGCAGGTAACTGAAAACGTGCTTGAAGCACTGGGACTTAAGGATAGATGAACATACGGATAGAAAAAGGATACGCGCGCGGCACAGTTGCCGCCCCGCCATCAAAGAGTTATGCGCACAGGCTGCTCATCTGCGCGGCACTGGCGCAGGGAGTCAGCACGATCAGGGGGATCGCGTTGAGCGAGGACATACTGGCAACCATTGACTGCATAGAGGCGCTCGGCGGAAAAGTGACCATGGAAGGGACGACCTGCAAAGTGGAGGGCGTCGCAGGCATGAAGACGGAAGAGGAAGATCTTCCGGTATACAACTGCAGGGAGAGCGGGAGCACGCTCAGGTTCTTCATACCCATAGCGCTCGCGCTTACAGGCGGCGGAGTCTTCAAAGGCACCGGCCGGCTCATGGAGAGAGGCATAGGCGTATACGCAGAGATATTCAAGTCGCGGGGGATAGAGATAGAGCAGGGACCGGAATCGGTTACCATAAGAGGATGGCTTGAGCCCGGGATCTACCGCGTGAGGGGAGATGTGAGCAGCCAGTTCATTTCAGGCCTCCTGTTCGCGCTGCCTATGCTGTTCGGCAGCAGCATGATAGAGATCATACCTCCGGTGGAGAGCCGCCCGTACATAAACATTACTGCAGACGTTTTCCGGCTCTTCGGGGTTGAAGTAAAAGAAAGCACGGATGACCGCTTCATGATACAGGGGGATCAATTGTTCGTGCCCGCAAACACAAGAGTAGAGGGCGACTGGTCGAACGCGGCTTTCCTTGAAGCCATGGCAAGGCTTGCGGCTCCGCACGGCCTTGAGATAACCGGACTTAAAGAAGACAGCCTCCAGGGTGACAAATGCTGCGTGGAGTTTTTTGACAGGCTGGACGCACATGAAGGCGGCATGATCGACATCTCGGAGTGCCCTGACTTAGGCCCCATACTGTTTGCTTATGCGGCAGCAGCCGGCGGAGGGCACTTTACAGGGATCAGAAGGCTCAGGATAAAGGAGAGCGACAGAGCCGAGGCGATGGCCGAGGTGCTCTCGAAGTTCGGTATCCGGAGCATCATATATGAAAATGAAATGGACATTTTGCCGGGAGAGCTGAAGGAACCGGCAGAGCCTGTTTCAGGACACAACGACCACAGGATAGTCATGGCTGCGGCAGTGCTCATGCTGCTGACCGGCGGATGCATTGAAGGCGCGCAGGCAGTAAGAAAGAGCTATCCCGACTTTTTTGAGACACTGAACAGCATAGGCATCAGAACATTTACAGAGGAAGACGCATGAACATCGATTTCAAGAGAAGGCTGCCGACCTCAGAGCAGATCAGGCAGATGTATCCGCTGACAGAAGCGGACAAACAGAAAAAAGCAGAAAATGACAAGGCAATTGCAGACATTCTGACAGGGGCGGACAACAGGATGCTCCTGATCATAGGACCCTGCTCGGCAGACAGGGACGATGCCGTGCTCGAATACATAGAAAGGCTTGCAAGGATCAGGGAGGAAGTGCAGGACAAGATCTTCATCGTCCCGCGCATCTATACTAACAAGCCCAGGACGACCGGAGAAGGTTACAAGGGGATGCTCCATCAGCCGGACCCCAATCAGGCGCCGGACATGCTGAGAGGCGTCATAGCCATCAGGCAGCTCCACATAAGGGCACTCAGGGATACCGGTTTTTCCGCGGCAGATGAGATGCTCTATCCGGAGAATTACAGATTCCTTTCAGATCTTCTGGGCTATGTCGCGATCGGAGCCAGATCCGTCGAGAACCAGCAGCACAGGCTGGTGGCGAGCGGACTCAGCGTGCCCGCGGGAATGAAGAATCCGACGGGCGGGGATCTCTCCGTCATGATGAACGCCATCTCGGCAGCTCAGCACAGCCATACATTCCTGTTTACAGACTGGGAAGTTGAGAGCAGGGGCAACCCTCTGGCTCATGCTCTCCTCAGGGGATATGTGGACAAGGAAGGCCACAACCATCCGAACTATCACTACGAGGATCTTGAGAACCTGTGCAGGCTCTATGCCGAAAGGCCTCAGATCAAGAACCCCGCGGTTGTTGTGGACTGCAACCATTCCAACTCGGGCAAGAAATACGATCAGCAGGTCAGGATAGCGGAGGAGATACTCCACATGTGCATGCTGTCGGATGACATAAACAAGCTGTTCAAGGGACTTATGATAGAGTCCTATCTGGAAGACGGAAGCCAGGGACCCGACGGGTCAGTTTACGGAAAGTCGATAACCGACCCCTGCCTTGGCTGGGAAAAGACAAAAGATCTGATATACAGGGTTGCCGAACTCAGGTAAGCGATATCAGATCTTAAGTATGAACGAGACCGCAGGGCCATCTTTGTCGTATTCGGCACAGATGCTTCCCCTGTGGTTTTGTGCTATTGCGGCCGCGACCGAGAGGCCTATGCCCTGGCCGGAGACCCTCTGCGAGTGTGACTCGTCGCTCCTGTAGAAGCGGTCGAACAGTTTGTCCGGCGCTGCAGCGGGAAGCTCGTCGCAGGTATTCTTTGAAATGAACGTCACTTTCTGGCCGCTCTTTGCCAGAGACACATTGAGCGATCCGCCGTCATTCGCGTACTTGCACGCATTGTCAAACAGGAGCCCGAGCAGCTGGGTCAGCTGTCCGCGGTCGCCTTTGACTGTGACGCCTTCTTTGATGTCGCTTGAAACCCTGAGCCCCTTCTGTTCAAATGGGCTGGCAAATGTCTGGAGCTGTTCATTTACAAGCTCAGAGAAGTTCAGATCCTCAATTACCATGGAGTCAGCGCTCTCGTCCATGCGGGAGAGCGTCAGCAGGTTCTTCGTCAGGTCGTTCATTCTTGCGACCTGTGCTTTTATGTTGCGGCTCCATTTGTTCTCGCCGTTGAACAGTTCCATCGCCTCGGTGTTGGATTGGGTCACAGCGAGCGGAGTCTTCAGCTCATGCCCGGCGTTGGTAACGAACTGTTTCTGTTTTTCTATGTTTTCAGCTATCGGCCTGATCGCTTTCTTTGAAAGGAAGAATACGAGAGCGAACATGACCAGCCATGCTCCGTCGGCTATTCCCAAAGACACCAGGGCGATGTTAATGACATTTTCACGCTCGGCTGAAGTATCAAGGAAGATTATCGTGTGGCCCTTGCCGCCGGTATTTTCAATGATGTTGTACATGTATGTACCGGCCCGTCCGGAGGGGATGCCGCTGCCGAATACTTCGAGCGCTATCGCTGCGGCAGTCTCACCCGTAAGGGATGATATCTGCGAGATGTCCGAATAAACGACCTCACCTTCGCTGTTTAGCCTTACCATGAAGAAAGGAGAGGTCAGGAAAACGTCCCTGTCAGTCTTTTTAAAAGAGACCCGGCCTTCCATGAACCCGTGTACAAATTCGTCGGTTGACGGTTCACCATCCTCTTCGGGTTTGTGCGGGATATCGTCATCCTGGTCCGGAGGGAGATGGTCCGGCCTGCCGGATGGAACATTTCCGCGGTCACCTTCATACTCTGAAAGGAGGGCCATGGTCGAGTTCAGTTCGTTTTTAGCCGATGCGTAGTTGTAGATATTGAGCGATATGAATACAGCCAGCAGCAGCAGAGTAACTGCCAGCATCGCGGTCTTTATGAACTTTTTCTGGAGAGTCTTAACCATTATTCTTCCATGTCCAGCTTATAGCCGATGTTGCGTTTTACCTTTATGGATACATTTGCGCCGAGCTGGGCAAGCCTCTTTCTTAGATAAGAGATATAAACCCATACGATGCCGAGCTCGGACTCGCTGTCGTAGCCCCAGATCTTGACGAGGATGTCCTCGGAAGAGAGGTACACATTCTTATTTGCCATCAGCAGCTCCATGAGCTGGTATTCAAGCTTGGGCAGGACTACAGATTCGTTTCCGACGCCCAGTTCATATGTGGCCGTGTTCAGGAAAATGTTTCCGTAAGTCAGCACGTCCGGAGTGAAGTTTTCCCTGCGCCTCAGCATCGCGCGGATGCGTGCTAAGAGCTCGCCCATCGCGAAGGGCTTTGGCAGATAGTCGTCGGCTCCCAGGTCAAGGCCTTCAATGCGGTCTTCGATCTCTGTCTTTGCCGTGAGGAGCAGGACCGGGGTCTTGTCGCCTGAAGCGCGCAGCTTCTTAAGGACTTCGAGCCCGCTCATCCTGGGCATCATTATGTCAAGGATGATGCCGTCGTAATCTCCGGCCTCAGCATAGTCGAGCGCCTCCTCGCCGTCATAGACGGCATCCACCGTATATTTATGATATGTCAGTATGTCGACGACAGCCTCGGACATGCTCGGCTCGTCTTCCGCGTAAAGAAGTCTCATTTAACCACCCCCCCGCACCTTTTACCACATAATGATAAAAGGGAATCCTTAAGTCGGAGGC